>CAZHPJ010000052.1:0-10636 GCA_964534585.1 uncultured Sandaracinaceae bacterium
CCGGCCATCGCCAGAACGGGCGGCGGCGATGCCCATTCGGCGGAATCGGTGCGCCATCGCATCAAGGAGTTGATCGACGCCGAGACCGTAGAGGCTGTGCTGTCCGACGATGGCATCGTCGATATCCTCGAAAGGAGCCGCGACGAGGACCGGGCCGAAAATTTCTTCCCGAACGATTTTCATATCGGGTTGTACGTTTCCAAAGACGGTTGGGTTGACGTAGCACCCCGATTCCATGTCGCCCCCGGGGGTGTCTCCGCCGGTGAGCACCCGTGCACCGTCGCTCTCGCCCGAGCGGATAAAACTGAGAACACGGTCCTGTTGTTCGTTGGAGACGAGGGGACCCATCTCTGTATCCGGGTGCATGCCCGGTCCGACTTTGATGTTCTTTGCCTCTTCAGAAACCCGGCCAACGAGCTCTTCATAGACGTTCTTGTGGACTAGGAGGCGGGATCCGGCCGCACAGCATTGGCCGTGATTGAAGAAGAGGGCGCCGGTTACTCCGGCGACCGTGACATCCATATCAGCATCGGGGAAAACGATGCTGGGAGACTTCCCTCCCAACTCCAGGGAAAGCCGTTTTAGATTTCCCGCCGATGCTTTGACGATTTCGTGTCCGACTTCCGTGCTTCCGGTAAATGCGACTTTGTCGACGTCCTCGTGAGCGGAAAGTGCTGCCCCGGCGTCCGGGAATCCGGGTACGATATTGACCACCCCGTCCGGAAACCCAGCTTCTGCGAAAAGGTCCGCCAACCGCAGAGCGGAAAGAGGAGTCTGCTCAGCGGGTTTGAGAACGACGCAATTGCCTGCCGCCAGCGCCACGCCGAGTTTCCAGGCCGCCATGAGTAGAGGGAAATTCCACGGGATGATTTGTCCAACCACTCCCATGGGTTCTCGAAGGGTGAAATCGAAAAAAGACGCCTCCGGAGCGTAGGGGACGCTGATGTCCAGTGTCTCGCCGTGAATCTTGGTAGCGAGACCCGCGTAAAACCTGAAATGGTCCACGGTAAGGGCTACGTCGCCGGCCCTCGCGACGGTCAGGGGCTTTCCGTTGTCCAATGTTTCCAGTTGGGCGAATTCTTCCCCATGTTTTTCGATGAGGTCGGCCAGCTTCCAGATGAGCTTGCCTCGCTCTGATGCGGTGAGCTTACGCCACGGTCCTGATTCGAACGCGTTGCGGGCGGCCCGTACTGCGCGGTCGATATCTTCAGGGCCTCCTTTGGGCACCCTCGTTAGAACCGAGTTGTTGGACGGATCGTAAACTTCGAAAGTTTCACCGCTTGCCGCATCAACGCGCTTTCCGTTGATCAGCAATTTTGGGCGTTGCGTTAGAAAATCACGAACTTCTCTTGCGGGTTCCGGAACGCTGACTGCAGACATGATAGGACGATTGTTATATTGAAACCTTCTAGATTGAAACCCTTTTCGTGAAGCGAAGTCGCCCATGCCGAGCAGTACCATTGACGGTGTTTCGGAAGCGGACGCAGGCGAGGAAGTCTTTACCCCGCCGCTACCGGCCGAGGTGCGTGTCAACCCAATCCGGACCGGGGCGGACTGGCAAGCCCTGCGTCAGGCTTGTCTGGCTGACCCTGGGGCTTTTCACGGCGAGATTGCGGCGCGCGAGATCCACTGGTTCCATCCCGAGCACGAGGCCTGGCTCAGCCAGCGTGACGGCGCCTGGCACGGCTTTCGTGTCGCGGATGGCCAGCCGTTCTCGATTGCCGAGTGGACGCCCTGGCACACTGCGTTCGATGACAGCGACGCTCCGTTCTACCGTTGGTTTGCTGGTGGTCTGACCAACGCGGCGTTCAACGAAATCGATCGCCATGTCGCCTCGGGCCATGGCGCGGAGGTCGCCTACCACTTCGAGGGCGACCGCTGGGATGCCGCCAAGAACGGGGGGCGAGGTGGACCGGTGCGGCACGACGTTCTTACCCGGCGTGAGCTTCTGATCGAGTCGGTCCTGGCGGCTCAGGCCCTGCGCGACCTCGGGCTCGGCAAAGGCGACCGCCTGGCCCTCAACATGCCCAACATCCTCGAGCAGATCATCTGGATCGAAGCGGCGAAACGGTTGGGGATCATCTACACGCCCGTGTTCGGCGGATTCTCGGACAAGACCCTGTCGGACCGGATCGAGGACTCGGGCGCCCGTGTGGTGATCACGGCCGACGGTGCCTCACGCAATGCCGAGGTATCGACCTTCAAGGAAGCCTATACCGATCCCGCGCTCGATCGCTTCATCGCCGTGACGGTGGCGGCCGAAGTCGTCGTGCGCTGTGCACGGGACCGAGCACCGGAAGCTCTTGCCGCGGCGCTTGGACAAGGCGTATCGACAGCGCTCACCGGCGAGATCACCGTGCTTCCGGCCGAAGTCATGCGTGCGGTGGGCGAGGTTCTGGACGGTGCGGCGGACCTCGGCGCCGGCGCAGCGGCCGAGCTGCGGGCCGACATTGCCGAGGCCCTCGCGGCGGCGCCATCCCGGGTCGAACGCGTCGTCGTCGTACGGCATGCCGGAATCGCTGACGTCCCCTGGACCGAGGGGCGCGATGTGTGGGCCCACGAAGTGCTCCAGGACGCCGAGAAACGCGTGTGCGAGGCAGCAGGCGTCAACGATGCCACGGCTCTGCGCGCGCTGTCGGACACCGAGCTGGTAGCCGCGCTCTGGCGGGCGGTGCCTTGCCTGCCGGTCGACGCGGAATATCCACTGTTCATCATCTACACGTCGGGATCGACCGGTAAACCAAAGGGCGTGGTTCACGTTCACGGTGGCTACGTCGCCGGCATCACCCATACGATGAAAATCAGCTTCGATGCTGTGCCGGGTGATGACGTCATGTACGTGGTTGCCGATCCCGGCTGGATCACGGGGCAGTCGTACCTGATCACCGGAGCGCTTTCGGCACGGATCACGGGAGTCGTCACGGAAGGCTCACCCATGTTTCCCGGTGCTGGCCGCTTTTCATCGATCATCGAGCGCTACGGCGTCACGATCTTCAAGGCTGGTGTCACGTTCCTCAAGGCCGTCATGATCAATCCGCAGAATAGAGCGGATGTGGAATGCAATGACATGTCGTCTTTAAAGGTTGCGACATTCTGCGCGGAGCCCACCTCTCCGACGGTACAGGCCTTCGGCATGGCTCTGATGACGCCGCAGTACATCAACTCCTATTGGGCGACAGAACATGGCGGTATCGTGTGGACCCATCCCTACGGAAACATCGATCAACGTTTGCGTGCCGACACTCGCACGTATCCACTGCCCTGGGTGATGGGTAACGTCTGGCTCTGCGAGGGCGAGCCAGACGCCGATGGGCGCTTTGCCTACCGCGAGGCCGAGCAGGAAGAGAAGGGCGAGATCGTCATCACGGCGCCGTACCCCTATCTTGCCCGTACGATATGGGGGGATGCGGCCAAGCTGGGCGAGCCGGGTTGGAAAGGCGACATCGAGCGTTTCGTGTCCGTCTACTACAGCCGCTTTCGGGCGGCCGATGGGACGCCCACCTGGGCCTATCTCCAGGGCGATTTTGCCCGCCGTTACGCCGACGGCAGCTTTTCGCTGCACGGGCGCTCCGACGACGTGATCAACGTATCCGGTCACCGCATGGGCACCGAGGAAATCGAGGGCGCAATCCTCAAGGACAAACAGGCCAATCCGGATTCGCCCGTGGGCAACTGCATCGTGATCGGCGCGCCACATCACGAAAAGGGTCTCACGCCGTTGGCTTTCATCCTGACCGCGCCGGGGCGGCGGCTCAGTGGTGACGACGAGCGTCGCTTGCGTGATCTCGTGCGCAAGGAAAAGGGTTCGGTATCGGTGCCCTCGGATTTCATTACGCTGACCGAGTTTCCCGAGACTCGCAGTGGCAAGTACATGCGCCGCTTCCTCAAGTCGCTACTTCTGGGCGAGGAGTTGGGCGATACCACGACCCTGCGGAATCCGGAGTCCCTCGAGGAGGCTCGGGTACAGATCAGCGCCTGGCGTCAGAGCCAGACGCGCGCTGAAGAGCAGACCCTGTTTGAAGATCTGCGCTTCATCCGCGTCCAGTACGACCGGGTGGGCACTCGAGTCGATGGCCACGGCGATGAAACAGAAGCGCGGGTCGCAACCTTGACCATTTCGAACCCTCCGGTGAACGCCTTGTCGGAACGGGTGCTCGATGAGCTGGACACGGCGCTCTCCCACGTGGCCCGCCGGAAGGACGTTCTTGCTGTGGTTATCGCAGGGGCGGGGCGTCGCGTGTTCGTTGCGGGCGCAGACGTTCGTCAGTTGCTCGAGCAGGTTGATGATCGCGATCAGGCGGTCGCGCTCCCCGCCAAGGCGCACGGGATTTTCGCGCGCCTCGAGCAGCTGACGAAGCCGGTCATAGCTGCCGTCCGCGGCAGCGCATTGGGTGGGGGCTGTGAGCTTGCGCTGGCCTGCCACCTTCGCGTAGGCGACCGGCGGACTCGCCTGGGGCAACCGGAGATCAACTTGTTTCTGCCGCCGGGATTCGGCGGTACCCAGCGTCTTCCGAGGCTCGTCGCCGCAGCGCGCGACTCCCTCGAGGATGGCCTTGGAAGCGCGCTCGAGCTCCTTCTGTCAGGCCGCACCGTGGATGGCGAGCAAGCGTTGGACCTGGGCCTGCTCGACGTTCTTGCGGATGACGGCCAAGACGTCCTGTCGCTCGCCCAGTCCCTGGCGCGCGAGGCAGCGCTTACCGGGAGGGGTTCGGCGATGGAGGCCATGGTTGGCCGGCACGCGCAATCGCGCGCGTGGGAAACGTCTCGCGTCTTCCCGCACCAGATCCTTGCTTCGGATACGCATGTCGGTCGTTTTCTTCGTCAGGCCCATCGCGTGGGGCGGGGCAGGGTCGCCGATCGCATCGTCGCGTTGGTGCGTCAGGGCCTTGAGGAGGGCTTCTCTGCCGGTCTGGCTGCGGAGGTGGAGGCCTTCGCCGACTTCCTCCTCGATACGGAGCACGGTGGCAAGAAGGGAATCGCTCTTTTCCTCGACAAGCGAGCCCCGCCGTTGCCCGCGAGGCCGCGTCCTGGGTTTTCACCCGAGCAGTGTGCGGGTCTCGAGCGCGCTGGTCGGTTGCTCGCCGTCGGCGCGCCGTTCACACCCGGCATCACGCCCTTGCCGGAGTGGCAGTACGCCCAGGCGGTGGTGCGCGACAGAGAAACCGGCGCCGCCAACCATGGCGATCCGCGCCGGGCTGAAGTGGAAACAATCATTCCGTTGCCGAGGCCAGACCCGAACGAAGCGTTGCTCTACATGCTTGCGTCGGAGGTCAACTTCAACGACGTATGGGCGATCACTGGCATCCCCGTTTCACTGTTCGACGAACACGACGAGGACGTCCATGTGACGGGTTCGGGGGGTGTTGCCTTGGTTGCTGCGCTGGGAGAATCCTTGCGGACGGAAGGGCGCATCGGTGTTGGCGAGCTCGTGCTCGTCTACTCCGGTGTCTCGGATCTGCTCGATCCGGAAGCCGGTCGAGACCCGATGTTCACGGCGTTCCACATTCAGGGCTACCAATCGCCGGATGGCTCCCATCAACAATTCATGCTGGCCCAGGGGCCGCAGTGCTTCAAACCGCCGCCGGACCTCACGCTCGAAACCGCGGGCAGCTACATCCTTACCGCTGGCACGGTCTTTCGCGCTTTGTTCACCCGCTTGCGTGTACGCCCCGGGCGGCGCCTGCTAGCCGAAGGTGCGGCGACCGGAACCGGGGCATGGGCGGTGCGACTCGGGGTGGCCGGCCGGTTGCGGGTCACGGGCATGGTATCGTCCGCGGATCGCGCTCGGCAGGTTGAGGCCATGGGCGCGAAGGCTGTCGATCGGTATGCGCCCGAGGTGAAGGATTGCTTTCGTCGGGTGCCCGCGGAGCAGAGCGAATGGAGCACCTGGTTGAAGGCGGGCGAGGCGTTCGTCGATCGGGTTCGCGAGGCCAACGATGGCCACCTGGTGGACTACGTCGTATCGCATGCGGGCGAAATCGCGTTTCCACGCAGCTTCCAGGCCCTCGGTCCAAACGGTGTCGCCACGTTCTACGGCGCATCCTCCGGCTATCACATGACGTTCCTCGGCAAGCCGGGAGTAGCCGACCCGGCGGACATGCTGCATCGTGCCGAGTTGCGTCCCGGCGAAGCCGTCGTCGTGTTCTACGGCGTTGGTGCGGGCGAGCGGGACAGCACCGCCTTGGCGGCGATCGAGGCCGCGCGCGCGGCAGGCGCGCGCATCGTCGCGGTCACCGATCACGACGCCGAGCGGGACTTCGTCCTGTCCCTGGGATTTGGCGACAGCCTGGTCGGCGCCCTGTCGTTGGCCGAGGTCAGACGACGGGTTCCGCACTTCGTCTGGCCGGAACGCCTCCCCGATCTTCCCGATGTGCGCGAGGAGACCGCTGCTTTCAAAGGGGCGGTGCGGGAGCTCACTGAAAATTCCTTCAAACCCATCGGCTCGTCCATCGGGGGGCTGCTGCGGTCCGCGGACAATCCTCGTGGCATGCCCGATGTGGTCGTCGAGCGGGCTCATCGGGACTCCCTCTGCATCGCCACGTTGCTGGTCAAGCCGCATACGGGCCGGGTCGTGTACGCCGGCGATATGGGCGGCAGGCGCTACAGCTTCTACGCGCCGCAAGTGTGGATGCGGCAACGGCGGATCCTCATGCCGACCGCAGAGATCATCGGCACGCATCTCAGCAACGCAGCCGAAGTCGCGGCCCTCAATCGCATGATCGAGAGCGGCCTAGTCGGCGTCGACCCGCCCTACTTGGCGGACTGGCGGGCCACTTCGGAAGTCCACCAGGCCATGTGGGAAAATCGCCTCCCCGAGCTCACCGGCGGCATCGGCGCTGCGGTGGTCAACCATGCGCTGCCAGAGGCGGGACTGCGCAGCCGTGACGAGCTGCTCACGGCGTGGGCGGCCAAGCGGTAGCGGCAATCGAGAGAGCCTTCCAACCACGATTGTTGTGAGTCTGCTTGTGGTATACGAGGAGAGACACGATGGCTGGAGTAACGCGACGCGAGTTCATTCACGCGACCGGCGCCCTCGGAATCACCCTCACTCTGGGGCGACTGCAGCTCGGCTGCGAGGGCACGGCGGCGCCACCGGGGACCGTACTCGCCGAGACGCCCGCCTATGACGACTGGAGCGATCTCTACCGCCAACGCTTCACTTGGGATTCGGTCCACAAGAGCACTCACCACGTCAACTGCTGGTACCAGCGCGGCTGTAACTGGAACGTTTACGTCAAGGATGGTGTGGTCTTCCGCGAGGAACAGGCGGCCACCTACGAGCAGACCAATGCCGAGGTTCCCGACTACAACCCGCGCGGCTGCCAGAAAGGCGCCTGCTTCAGCGAGCGCATGTACGACGGGTCGCGGCTGCGCTACCCGCTCAAGCGCATGGGTCCGCGCGGTGCGGGACGTTGGAAGCGCGTCTCTTGGGAGGAAGCTCTCCGTGATGTTGCAGACCGCACTATCGATGCGCTGATCGAGGATGGTCCTGCATCGATCGTCTGGGACCCAGGAAGCAACGCTAGCAACGGCTGCAACACCGTAGGGACCTACCGCTCCGGCCACGTGCTCGATACGCCGATCCTCAACGTGAACTGCGAGGTAGGGGATCATCACCCCGGCGCGATGGCGACCATGGGCAAGATTTCCTTTGCAAGCTCCGGCGACGACTTATTCTATTCGGATCTCATTTTAATCTGGGGCGGCAATCCCATGTACACCCAGATCCCGAATGCCCACTTCATCAATGAGGCTCGCTACCACGGTGCGACCGTCGTCTGCATCGCTCCGGACTTTAGCGCCTCTGCGATGCACGCTGACCTGTGGCTTCCAGTCGAGGTCGGGACCGACGCTGCGCTAGGCTTGTCCATGGCGCACGTGATCGTAGAGGAGAAAATTTACGATGCCGACTTCATCAGGGAGCAGACGGACCTGCCTCTACTCGTCCGCACCGACACGCAGCGCTTCGTGCGTGAGGCCGATCTCAAGCAGGGTGGTGCCGATGACGTCTTCTACTTCCACGATACCGCCACAGGCGAGCTCCGTGAGGCAAGCAAGAAAAGCCTCTCCCTCGACGGAGCCCAGCCCGCGCTCGAAGGCCGCTACAAGATCAAGACGCTCGACGGTGAGGTCGAGGTGCGGCCCGTCTTCGAGTCGTTGCGCGAGCAGCTTGCCGACTACGCGCCGGAGGCCACCGAAGCGACAACGGGCACTGCTGCGAAACAGGTGCGGGCTCTGGCCCGGCACATGGCTCGGGCCAGAGCCGCTACCCTCATCACCCAGTCGAGCTTCGCGAAATACTACCATGGCCTTGAGATGGAGCGGGCACAGATCCTGGTCTTCTCGTTGTGCGGCCAGTTCGGCAAAAAGGGCAGCGGTGTAAACGCCTTCCCGGCGATGAACCTGGCTGGCATGGCGACCGCGATCATTTCACCGGGCTCGCTTTCGCCCCAAGCCGGTGCCCTCATCGTCGCCGCTCGCATGGGGCCGTCCTTCGTCAAAGCAAAGCTCCGCGGCGACACCGACGAGATGTTCATCTACGAGGCGATCCGCGAGGAATACCGGAAAGGCGGCTTCCTTCCGAGCGCTCTCTTCTACCTGGATCACGGAGGCCTCGCGGATTTGTACGGGGGCGCCAACCGCTGGGACCCCCATCTGAAACGGCCTGTGTCCGAGTATCTGAAAGAGGCGGTGGAGAAAGGCTGGCAAGTGCGGCCGTCATCGGTGACACCGCGCATCTTCTTCGAGGCAGGGGGCAACATTCTACGCCGCACCCGCGGCTACGACCGCTTGTATGAGGGCCTGGTCGAAAAGCTCGACCTCCTCGTCACGCTCGACTGGCGCATGAGCAACACCGCGCTCCACAGCGACTACGTCTTTCCTGCCGCCGCGTGGTACGAAAAGAACGACATCACTTGGGCCACACCCATTGCCCCGTTCGCCCACCCCACCACGCGCGCGGTCGCCCCGCTCGGCGAGTCGAAGAGCGACTGGGCATTCCACTGCGCTCTGCTCGGGGCGATTCAGAAGCGTGCCAAAGAACGCGGTCTCTCTACTTTCAAAGATCGCGCCGGAAAGACCCGACGGCTCGACAGGGTTTACGACGAGCTCACGTTTGGCGGGCGCTATCCCGAAGACGGTGAAGAGGACTTCCTCCGGGACATCCTCGAGATGACCACGAACCTCGGCGGCATCGGCTGGGACGAGCTCAAGGAGAAAGGCTTCGCGCGCTACACGGGGGTCGGGTTGGATTTCGTGAGCATCGGCAATGCCACCGACATCGAACCGAACGAGACCATCACCGCAAATACGTGGCACACGGACAAGAAGCTTCCCTGGCCGACTCTCACCCGGCGCATGCAGTTCTACATCGACCACCCCTTCTACCTCGAGCTGGGCGAGGCGCTGCCCGTCCACAAAGACCCGCCCGCCGTGGGGGGCGATCTCCCTTTACGCATGGTCGGACAACACCCCCGCCACTCGATCCACGCATCCTGGCGCGATGACAAGCTCCTCCTGCGTCTTCAACGCGGCGAGCCCATCGTGGTGATGAGTCGCACCGACGCCGATGCCCGAGCCCTGCGCGACGGCGACATGGCGCGGGTCTGGAACGAGCTCGGCGCTCTACAGGCCCGGGTCAAGGTCGCCGGCGCCCTGCGACCGGGCCAGCTAGTCGTAGATCACGCATGGGAACCCTTCCAGTTCAAAGGGCGGACCTCGCACCAGGCGCTCATCGGAAGCCCCATCAACCCCATCACGCTGGCGGGTGGTTACTTCCATCTTCAGCCGACGCCGATTTCCGGCGAGGCGGGGACGAACGATCGGGCTACGCGAGTCGAGGTGGAGCGCGTCGCATGAAGCTCACTTAGCTCCCCTCATGCCCTGCCTCTCAGCGTCGAGCGCTCGCGATCCAGGTCACGCCGCCCACCACGACCTTGTCGCCCTTGCGCAGCGTATCAGCGGCCTCGCCGATCTCGCGCTCGATCTGCGCCCGCGTGTCTTCGGGCAACTGGCGCATCAACGCAGTGATGGGGCCTGCCAGGTCGCTCATCACCTCCCAGTACGCGGGTCCGCTGTCGACCTCCACCATGTCCACGGCTAGCTCTTCCACCTCGATCTCGGCAAAGCCCGCCTGCTCTAGTGTCGTGCGCAGCCGCGCCGGGTCGGCGAAGGCGAAGATGCCGGGGGCGTTTGGAGGCGGGGCGGGCACGTCGATGTACTTGCGGACGATCGAAAGCGGCAACGCTGCAAAAGGATTGCGCGCCGGCTCGGCCCAGGTGGCCACCGCCACGCGGCCACCCTCACGCAGAGCGGCGCGAGCGCGACGCAGGGCGGCCACCGGATCGGGCATGAACATGAGCCCCCAGCGACAGGTCACGGCATCGAAGCTGTTCTCTTCCACGTCGAGGGCCTCTGCATCCACGCAGCGGAACTCGATGTTCGTGAGCCCGTCCCGTTGCGCCTTCTCGCGCGCGAACGCCAGCATGTCATCGACCAGGTCGGTGCCGAGCACGAAGCCCGAGCTTCCGACGCGCTTGGCCGCGGTCAGGGCAGGCTCACCCGTGCCGGAGGCCAGATCGAGCAACCGCGTTCCCTCGCCGATCCTTGCCAGATCCAGCAGCCGCTCGGCCACGGG
>CAZHPJ010000053.1:0-10619 GCA_964534585.1 uncultured Sandaracinaceae bacterium
TCGGTCTCGAGGTTGTAAAGCTCGGCCCAGCCGTCGCGGGTACTCAGGATCAGCTTGTATTTGCCGTCGCGAATCGCCCAAATGTGGTCCGCGCGCCAAAACAGCCGCTCGTGGGGCAGACCGTCGTCCTTGCCGCTTAGGTATGGCATCAAGTCGACACCGTCGTACTCGCGGTCGCTCGGGAGCACGCCGCCCGCCGCCGCGACCGAGGTCGCGAAAATATCAGTCGACAAAACGGGATGCTCGTAACGCATCCCGGCGGGGATCTTACCCTTCCACTTCATCATGAACGGAACGTTGATCCCTCCCTCGAACTGGGTGAGCTTCCCCCCCTTGAGCGGCCCGTTGTCGGTTGCATGAGTGTAGGAAGCCCCGCCGTTGTCGCTCAGAAGAAAGATGAGGGTGTTGTCCTCGATTCCGGCATCTTTGATGGTCTGGTGGATCTCGCCAATCGCATCATCGAGAGCGGAGATCATCGAGTAGTACACCCGCTTGTTGTCGTCCTCGACGTAGCCGTACCTGCAGTAGTAGTCGACGGGCGCCTGGAAAGGGACGTGAGGCGCATTGAAGGCCGCGTAGAGGAAGAAGGGCTCGTCCCTGTGCTCTCGGATGTATTCCTTCATGCGATCCCTGAACGCGAAAGTCAGGTACTGCTCTTCGCGAACCTCCTTGCCGTTGTGGATGATCGCCGCCTGTTCGCGGCGACCCATGTCCCATTGGTACTGCGCGCTGAACGACTTGTGCTCGTGGTTGATGATGTGCGGCCAGTTTCGCTCTGGTGTGTAGAGAGTAGACGCCCCGTTGAAACCGAACTGGTAGTCGAAGCCCCGCGCGAGCGGCACCTGCTTACGCGACGCACCAAGGTGCCACTTCCCGATCAAGCCGGTCGCGTAGCCATACTTCTTGAGGATCTCGGAAAGCATGATCTCGGAGGGCGGCACGCCCTGTTTGTGAGCCTGCCACTCGGACGGGAATGACGGCTTGGCCTTCACGACGAACTCGCCGGTGTCGACGATCCACCGGCCGGAGATATATTCGACCCAGTTCGTCGGGTAGACCTCCATAATCTGGGTTTCGAAGCCGAAGCGGTTTTGAATTCGCCCCGTCATGATCCCCGCACGCGAGGGCGCACAAGTGGGGGCAGTGACGTAGCCTTCTTGGAAGATCACACCCTCGGCGCCGATCTGATCGATGTTGGGCGTCGCGATGTGCTCCGCGCCGTAGGCCGAAACTTCGTACTTGCCCAAATCGTCAGCCAATAGGACGATGATGTTCGGGGCGCGCTTTGGCTTGGCTATGGCGATCGGGGCGTCTAAGTAAGCAGAGCTGCCCTGGGCCATGCCCTTGTCTGGTCTGATTCGCCACTTCGCTCGAGTGATGGAGCAACTCAGCAGCAACACCGCGAGGCCCAATACGAGCAACGACTTTGGGAAACGCTTGTGCACGAACATTCCGATCTGCGCCCATTGGTACTGGACACCGATCGAATCTGGCAAAAAAAGAGCGCAGTTTTGCGCTAGAGCTTTGCAAAGGTGTGGCATCCCATGATCGAAATCGCAGCTATCGCCGGCATCGTCGTGCTCCTCGCCTCGATGGCGCTTGGCTACTATCTGTTTCGCCCTCTGGCGCACAAACCCGAGCCTGCGCGATTCCACTGCTACGACCTCGCACGCGGCTCCTACGTGCCGCTCGATCCTCCTCCCCACGCGTTTGGCATAGGGCTCTCGTACGCGTCTCACATCGAAGAGACCGCATCCGACTTCGACCCGGACGCCACACCGCCGATCTTTCGCAAACACCCGCGGGCTTTGGTGAGAACGGGCGCGACGGTCGTCATGCCCGGGACAGACGAGCTGGTCGCGGCGGCCGAGTCTCTCGAGCCAGGCCTCGGTGCGGCTCTTCGCAAAGAGCGCGGCGAGCTGCCCGCACTGCTCGACTACGAAGTGGAAATGGGGTTCGTTCTGCTCGACGATATCGATCCGGCCTCGCTCGGCGACACCGAGTTCGCGCCCCGACTCGGTTTTTTCATCGGCAACGACGTGTCGGCACGCACGCTAGCCATTCTCGGAGAGGGCCAACCCGAGCGCTTCGACTACTGGGGCGTGTCGAAAAGCTTTCCGGGGTTCATGCCGGTCGCCGATCGCGCCTGGGTCCCGAACGAGGCCAAGCCTAACGGCATTCCCTGCGTGGTCATCGAAACGACGGTCAATGGCGAGCTTCGACAACGGCAATCCACCAGGGACTTGGTCTATACGCCAGCGCAAATGCTGCGGTTCATCCACGCCAAGTACCCCGATACGCCGCTCCAAAAGGGAACGCTCGTGTTTACGGGAACGCCTGGCGGCGTGGCGATGATGACCCCACGCTGGCTCGCACGCCTCGGCAAGCTGCTCAGGCTGAGCCGCTTCAAGAAGCTGACCGCCAAGCTGGGGGGCGATACCAGTCGCTTCTTGAGCCCTGGCGATCGCGTCGTGGTTCGCGGCCAGGGCCTGGGCGAAGTCAGTATCGCAATCACCGCCAGGGGAGCAGGCCGGTAGATTGGGCCCGGCGGCTCCACGGCCATGACCGCTCACCGGTTGGTCAATCGCCTCGGTAAGCGCACCCGGAGGTGCAGGTCTCACTCACTTCGACCTTGCTCAGGATCGGCAGAGTTGGCCTCAAACGAAGCCATATCCAGCGCGCCAGGACCTCGCTGGTCGGGTTCTCTAGCCCTTCGATCTCATTCAAGTAGTAGTGGTCGAGCTGACGACGTAGCGGCTCGCAGGCTTCCGTGATATCCGCGAAGTCGATGACCCAACCGAGCTCGGAATCCGGCTCACCCTCGACGTACACGCGGACGCGGAACGAGTGACCGTGAAGCCGCTTGCACTTGTGCCCGTCCGGCACATGCGGAAGCACGTGCGCAGCCTCGAAAGTGAACTCTTTCCAGATCTCCATCTCGACCACTTCTAGTATGCTGCCGACCCGGAGCAAACAGGAGGCCGGACCATGTTGAATAAAGCTAGCATTGCAGCATTGGGTGTCGTTCTGTGCACGGTTGGAGCTAGCTTCAGCGCAAAGGCAGCGACCCTCGATGGGGTCGTCACTACCTCGGCAGGTCAGCCGGTGAACGGCGCCATGGTGACAGTCTTCAGCGCACACAGGATGCGCAAGGAAACGGTGTTTACCGATGCGAAGGGCCGTTATCTCATCGTCGTCGGCTACGAAGGCGAGCTCACGATCCGGGCTCGCGTGTCGAACTTCGCCGACCAGACCAAGAAGGTGTCCGTCAGCCACGCGCGGCCTCGGACCATCAACCTCACGGTTGCGCCGTTTGACTCCGACATGGACCGTTCCAACGCCCTCCCCGCGTCCGCGCATCTCACTACGCTCCCCTGGAAAGATACCGAGGAGCGCGCGCCCTTCGTTGCGCAGTGCAACTACTGTCATCAGATCGGCAACCTCCTCACGCGTGGCAAGCGCGAGGCGGAGTCGTGGGTTGAGTCCATCCAGAGGATGGAAGGCTACATGGCGATCGTAACGGACGAGCAAGTCGTGCGATTCATTGACGTGCTCACTGCGGGTTTCGGCGATGCACCGATTGGCGTGGTCCAGACCTACGACGCCAGCCCCGAGCTAGCGCACGCCAAGATAAGAGAATGGCTAGTGGCCGACGGGATGGCGTTCATTCACGACGCCGACGTCGGTGAAGACGAAAAGCTTTACGGCGTTGACCAGGGGCACGACGTCGTTTGGGTGCTCGATCGAGAAACCAGCGTCGTCGAGAAATATCCCTTGCCAGAATCAGACCTTCCGGTCGGCGGCCTGCTTTCGGGCGCCGCACTGCCGATCGGCATCTTCACCGGGAAGCACGGGCCGCACAGCATCGTGCAAGCGAAAGACGGTCGCTTCTGGATTACCAACGCCCTTTCTGCCTCGCTGATGTCCTTCGACCCGAAGACGAAGGCCTTCAAGATCTACGAGATCGGCGAAGATGCGTTGTACCCGCACACCCTTCGCATCGACGGCAAAGGGATCGTGTGGTTCACGCTCGCGGTCTCCAATCAAGTGGGTCGCTTCGATCCGAAGACCGAGACTTTCACGCTCTTGCAGCTTCCGCACAACGGGTTCTGGCGCTGGGCGACCGACCTGTTCTTTCCGATGCTCCTGAAATACTCGGCCAAGACGCCGCGAGGGAACAAGCACATCGAGCTATCGCCGCACAAGACTTTCAGCGGCATCGAGTACGACGCCCTCTTCAACCTCCCGTATGGGATCGACATCAACCCCAAGGATGGCGGTGTGTGGTACGCCAAGCTCTATGGGAACATGATCGGGCACATAGACCCCGAGACCCTCGAGATCACCGAGTACGAAACGCCGCTCAAAGGCCCGAGGCGCCCCCGATTCGACGCAGACGGCATCCTGTGGATTCCGTCGTTCGATGAAAGCGCACTCTTGCGTTTCGACCCCGCGACGGGCGAGTTCCAGACCTACCTGCTTCCAACGCTTTCGCCGCACGAATACGAGACTCCGTACGCCCTCAACGTTCATCCGAAGACGGGAGACATCTGGATAACCTCCAACATGTCGGACCGTATCTTGCGCTTCATTCCGAAGGAGGGGCGGTTCATCAGCTACCCGAGCCCGACTCGGGTGACCTGGATGCGTGATTTGGTATTCACGAAAGATGGGCAGATCTGCTCGACTTCGTCCAACCTGCCAGCGTACGCGATCGAAGATGGCCTGCCGTCCTTCATCTGCATCGACCCCGAGGGTGCTGACAAGGATCGCGCCCTCGCATATCCCGGCGAGCAACCCTAGCGCGCCCCACGGGCCTGAGGATCTGCAGGGTTATCCGGCGAAATGTTTTGCTTCCGCGCAGCAAAGGGCGGGTGTAGATTCATCCCATGACTCAAGTAGTTGGAGGAGAGGCGCTGGCTCGCATGCTGGCGGCCGAGGGCGTCGAGGTCGTGTTCGGCATCATCGACGGAACGTATATGGGCTTCTTTGCGAGCTTCGAAAAACACGGCATCCGACTGATCACGCCGCGACACGAAACTAGCGCCGCACACATGGCTGGCGCGTACGCGCGACTCACCGGAAAGCTCGGGGTTTGCATGGCCTCGAATGGGCCTGGCGTAGCGAACATCCTTCCCGGGGTCGCTGTCGAGAACGGCGAGGGCAATCGAGTCCTGCTGATCACGTCGAGCCGTCGCACGCCGGTCGCGTATCCGGATCGCGGAGGCACATATCAATACTTCGATCAAGCTGGCGTGACTCGCGCGATGACCAAGTGGAGCGGCGCCGTGCCTTCCTTTGAACGTCTCCCTGAATTCTTCCGGCGTGCGGCGCGCATCAGCTGGCGCGGACGCCCGGGGGTGGTCCATCTCGATGTTCCAGAAACGGTGATGAACGGCATCTTCGAAGCCGATGGGATCGACCTGCGGCCGCCGCAGGCGTACCGGCGAACTGAAGTCATCGAGCCTTCCGCAGCGCAGGTTAGTCGTGCAGCAGAGTTGCTTCGAAACGCGGAGCGCCCGCACATCCATGCCGGCAGCGGGGTCCTGCACGCGCACGCCTCGAACGCGCTAACAGACGTGGCCGAAGCCCTGGGTGCGCCGGTCACCACGAGTTGGGCCGGACGCGGCGCCCTGCCCGACGACCACGAGCTGCTGCTCCCGATCTGGGCGATGGAGCCTATCAACAAGGCCCGTAGCGAAGCGGATGTCGTGCTGGTGCTCGGCTCGCGCCTCGGCGAAACCGATTGGTGGGGTAAACCGCCGTACTGGGGCAAGCCCGACGAGCAGAAGATGATCCAAGTCGACATCGACGAGGAAATTCTCGGACTGAACAAGGCCACAGAGCTAGCCGTCGTAGGGGACGCCGGCGCTTTTCTGTCAGCGCTCGCAAGCGAGCTTCGGCAGTCACCGCTGAGTAACGAGCGCCTACGAGCGAATCGGGCACGAACCGCCGGCCTCGCGGAAGATCAGGCAAAGGTTCGAGCCGAGCTCGACATGGCACTGCAGAACACGTCGAGCCCGATGCACAGCTCCCAAGTGCCGGCGGCTTGCCAGCGCTTCTTCGCCGACGACACGATCTACGTGTTCGACGGCGGCAATACGGCGGTATGGGCAAGCTTCTTCTCGGAGATCAAGCAACCGGACACGCTCCTATCGACCTTCAAATTCGGGATGTTGGGCGCAGGTGTATCACAGGCACTTGGCGGGCAAGTCGCCAAGCCCGACGCCAAGGTCGTCTGCATCATCGGCGATGGCGCGATGGGCTTTCACATCCAAGAGCTCGAAACCGCACTGCGCAACGAGCTTCCCGTCATCTACCTCGTGCTCTGCGACAAGCAGTGGGGCATGGTGAAGCTCACGCAATCGATCGCGCTCGGCGCGCTACGGCCCGTCATCGGAACCGAGCAGCAGGGCACGATCAACGCCGACTTCGAAGAGATCGCCTTCGATAAGGTCGCCGAAGCGATGGGTTGCCACGGCGAGCGAGTTTCGGATCCGGCCGAGCTAGAAGCGGCCCTCCAGCGCTGCGTCGACTCGGGCAAGCCATCGGTCGTGCATGTCGACGTCGACCAAAACATGCACTTGTTCGCGCCCGGGCTGCAGGACTTCAAGGCGATGCACCAGGAGCCCGGAGCCTGATGGGCTCGGGCCCCGCGGTCTTGGTGACCGGGGCGGCCGGCTACGTCGGACGCCTCTGTATCGCGGCCCTCGCCGAACGCGTGGATGAGCTGTCGGCGCTGGTTGCGCTGGACTGGACCGAAGTCGATCCTTCCGAAAGGCTCGATGGCGTCGTCTACGAACAGGACGATATCTGCGATCCGGCGCTCAAAGACCTGTTCCGCGAGCATCGCATCAACACGGTCGTGCATCTGGCGTCGATCGTTCGTGCACCGAAAGGCGCTCCAGCGGACTTGGCGTACCGAGTCGACGTTCTGGGCACGAAGAACGTCCTCGAGGCCTGCGAGAGCTCAGGCGCCACGAGGCTGATCGTCACCTCGAGCGGCGCGGCCTACGGGTACCACCCCGACAACCCGGAGTGGCTCGATGAGAACGATCCACTGCGAGGCAATGACGAATTCGAGTACTCGAAGAACAAACGCCTGGTCGAAGGCATGTTGGCACAGTGGCGAGAGGAGCGTCCCGAGCTGCGGCAAGTCGTCTTTCGCCCGGGCACCATCGTCGGAGAAGACGTGCACAGCCCAGTCACGGACCTGTTTGAGAAACCGGTGATCATAGGCATTGCCGGCGCGGCATCGCCCTTCGTGTTCATCTGGGATCAGGACCTGGTCGCGTGTCTCGTCGATGCCGTCTTCTCGGACAAAGTCGGCATCTACAATCAAGCTGGCGATGGCGCGCTCACCCCTCGCGAGATCGCGGCAATGCTCAACAAGCCGTACGTCCCACTGCCAGCATCTCTGGTGAAGGTGATCCTATCGGCGCTCAAGAGGTTGGGCCTGACCGAAAATGGACCGGAGCGCGTCGCGTTCCTGCGTTACCGGCCTGTGCTCTCGAACCGACGCCTCAAGGAGGAGTATGGCTACACACCTCAGCTCACCAGCCGCGAAGCCTTCGAGCTCTACGCCCGCGCGCGAGGTCTTCTTGCCTCGGCGTGATTTTCGCGGACGCGCGGTCGTCATCACCGGAGGCGCCGGTAGCATTGGACGCGCGCTCGCGCGGAGCTTTGGAGGCGCCGGCGCCAAGGTCGCCCTTCTCGATCTACCTTCGAGCCCGTTGAGCACGGCGCGTGAGGAGCTGGAGAGCGCTGGCATCGAGGCTTTGGCCTTGCCCTGCGACATCACCGATACGGAACGAGTGCAGGCAGCAATGACGAGCGTTCGCGAAGCGTTCGGAAGTATCGACGTTCTCATCAACAATGCCGGCATGGTGCATCGAAGCCCGTTCGCGGATACCCGGCCCGAGGTCTTTCGCCGCGTGATGGAAGTGAACCTCTTCGGCGCCATCCATTGCACACAAGCCTGCATGGCCGACCTGCTCGCAAGCCGTGGACTGATCATCGCCATCTCGAGTATCGCCGGATTGGCGCCGCTCTATGGACGCAGTGGATACGCGGCTTCTAAGCACGCGATGCACGGCCTCTTCGAGAGCCTCGGCGCCGAGGTCGCTGACAAGGGCGTCGGTGTGTTGATGGTCTGCCCTTCCTTCGTCGAGTCGGGGTTGGAAGCCTCAACGCTTGGAGGAGATGGCGAACGCATCAGCCGGCCACGCTCCAAAGTCGGGCGACTCAGCAACGCAGACGACGTGGCAGCAGAAGTATTGAAAGCGGCGCAAGCGGGACGCAGGCGCCTCGTGCTCACCCCCGTCGGTAAAACCAGCGCGCTCCTATCGCGCATTGCGCCTGGCCTTTACGAGCGTCTGATGATCCGCAGCTTGCGGTCGGAGCTCGACGAATCCTGATCGCTACTTTGTCGCCGTGCGTGGCGCTTCCATGCCTTTGACCGGATGGGCGCGATACGGCTCTTCCAGAATGGCGATCTCGTCCTCACTGAGCTCGATCTCGACCGCAGCGATGGCGTCGTCCAAGTGCTTGAGCTTGGTAGCGCCCACGATCGGGGCCGTCACTGCGGGCTTGGAAAGGAGCCAGGCGAGCGCGATGCGAGCGGGCGGCTCGCCCCGCTCGGCCGCCACCCTCTTGACCGCCTCGACGACGTTCCAATCGGAAGGCTGGTCGTAGAGGATTTGGTCGAGCCCATCGCTGGACGAGCGGCTGGTGGAGCTGTCACCCAACTTGCTCCGCGTCCCCGCCAGCATCCCGCGGGCCAACGGTGACCAGGGAGTGACAGCGATCCCCTGGTCCTCGCAGAGCGGCATCATCTCTCGCTCCTCTTCGCGATAGACGAGGTTGTAATGGTTTTGCATCGCGACGAAGCGCGCCCAACCGTTGCGCTCCGACATCGAGAGCAAGCGCTGGAATTGCCAGGCGTACATCGAGCTCGCGCTGATGTACCGAACCTTGCCCTGGGTGACGAGATGATCGAGCGCGGCCAGCATTTCTTCCATGGGCGTGTTCGGATCGAGGCGATGGATCTGGTAGATATCGATCGTCTCGACTCCCAGGCGGCGTAGGCTGTCCTCACATGCTTGCTGGATGTGCTTGCGCGAAAGCCCACCCATGTTGGGGCGGTCGTTCATCGGAAAGAAGACTTTGGTTCCGATGACGAGCTCGTCGAGAACGCCGTACTCCCGTAGCCACCGGCCGGTCACTTCTTCGCTCACTCCGAGCGAATACATGTCTGCCATGACGAAAAAGTTGATGCCGGCCTCGATCGCCCGCTTGAAAAAAGGCGCGGACGCCTCGGCATCGTGTATCCACGGCCGCCACTCCGGCGTGCCGTAACTCATACACCCCAGACAAATCCGCGAAACGGTAACCCCAGTCTGCCCCAAATGCGTGTACCTCATCCCGCGAATACTACCCGAATTACATAGGGCCAGTCGCCATGGATCGCTCGTCCGGGACGGTGTATGCTCCGGCCCCCGCCAAACCAGGAGTGACGAAATGGCCGAGCAGCAACTCGTACTAGATGACGCTTACCGCTGGGAAAAGACCGCCCCGCAGCAGCTTTGGATGACCCAGCCTATTGGCAACGGGAAAGTCGAAATTTACACCTGGGCCCAGGCGATGGACCAAGTGAGGCGGATGGCCGCTCACCTGAAGTCGCTCGACCTCGAGCCCGGTAGCCGCATCGGACTGATCTCGAAGAACTGTGCGCACTTCATCCTCGCGGACTTAGCAATTTGGATGGCGGGACACGTGAGCGTCGCGCTCTATCCAACGCTCAATGCGGACACGATCGACTACATCCTCGACCACAGCGAGTCGAAGCTCCTTTTCGTGGGGAAGCTCGATGGCTGGGAGCAAGTTCGAAAAGGCATCCCCCCCGACATGCCTTGCATCGCCTTTCCTCTCGCCCCGGCAAACGACTACGAGTCATGGGATTCGGTGACGTCCCGCACTGAGCCGCTGGAAGGGAACCCGTCCCGCAAGGCCGACGAGGCCGCGATCATCGTCTACACCTCGGGAAGCACGGGCCGGCCGAAGGGCGTGATGCACAACTTCGAAGCGATCGCCGCCTCGGTGGGCGGAGCCGTGGAGATCTTCCACACGACGGGCAACGACCGGATGCTGTCCTATCTTCCGCTCGCCCACGTCTTCGAACGCTTCTTCGTGGAGACACAGGGCATTCGAACCGGAATGCAGCTCTTTTTCGCCGAGTCGTTGGATACTTTCGTGGCCGACCTCAATCGCGCACAGCCGACGGTTTTCCTTTCGGTGCCGCGCTTATGGTTGAAGTTCCAGCTCGGCGTGTTCCACAAGCTACCGCCCGAGAAGCTCAAGCGGCTCCTCCGCATTCCGCTCCTCAATCGCGTGATCAAGAAGAAGGTCCTCACGGGCCTCGGGCTTCAAAACGTTCGACTCGCGGCCAGCGGGTCGGCGCCGATCCCGCCCGATCTCATTCAGTGGTACCGAGATCTGGGTCAGCTTCCTTGCGCAGGGAACAGCTGGAGAGGAAGGCTCGACAACCCGCTTGGCTCACGTTGCACTGCTCGACGGCTTCGGCCAAGGCGAAGCACCGAAATTAGAACTAGGGAGACCTT
>CAZHPJ010000054.1:0-10509 GCA_964534585.1 uncultured Sandaracinaceae bacterium
ATCAACGCCGACGAGGTCCTTGCGCGTTTCGACGCGGAGCGCCCGCAAACCCTGTTCCCGGCACCGTTGGCGACGGTCCATAGCCGCCGCCGGTATGGGGCTCTTTTGTTGGCGATCACGACCGCGGCGCTTTTCGCGATCATCGTGGCCACTTTTGCCTTGGTGCGGCGCGCGCCTGCACAGGACGATCCGATTGAGCTATCCTCCGCGATGCCGTGCCAAGTAGAAGCCGCCAGAGTCGAGCGCTCCTTCTGCGCTCCATCGACTATCGCGACTCCGATCGAATCGTCACTCTCCTAACGGAGGAGTACGGCAAGATCTCTGCGCTCGCTCGCGGTGCCCGAAAGAGTCAGCGTCGGTTTGGCGGTGCGCTGCAACCCTACGTTCTGATGAACGCGCACTTTCGTCCGGGACGCGGAAATCTCGCGCACTTGGAGCGGGTGTCGGTCGATCGATCGTTTCATGAAATACTTCGGAGCCTGGGAGCGATCGGTGCCGCCGGTGCAGGGCTGGCAGTGATCCGTGAACGCCTGCCTGATCATGAGCCCGAGCCAGCCGTGTTCGACGCGGCGGTTCGGTTCCTGGCGGCGCTCAACGAGGGCGCGCCCGCCGAAGAGGCGCTGCTGTGCCTCCAGATTCGAGCTCTCGCGCTGCTTGGCTTCGCGCCGACGCTCGATCGCTGCGTTCATTGCGGCAAAACGCCGGCGCCGGGGCGTTCGGCGTCCTTCGATGCCGCGCGGGGCGGGATTGTGTGTAGGGCGTGCGGCGGAGGCCATTTGATTCTGTCGTCGGGCGCGCTTCGCCGTTGGGTCGCGGTTCAGGCGACATCCGAGCTTCCCGAGCAGCCGTGGCCCGACGCAGAACGCCACGAGATTCGCGACGCACTGACGCAGTTCGACGTAAACCATGCAACGGTCACTGTTCGGGACCGCACGGCGGCTGTGTTGGGAAGGTGGGAGGGCCGCACCTCATGAGTGATGCGCATGCAGAACCTGTGCGCATGTTCATCCTGCGTCGAGGACGAGCCGACATCGTGTTCGTTTTGGCGTGAATAGAGCAGGTCCCCCCCGGTTTGACTCTGTTACCCTGTACACGGGGGGATCGAGTGGCATTTCAAGCTCTCATTGTCGACGACAGCAGCGCCGTGCGCGCGTTCGTGCGCGCTTCTTTGGAGGATGCGGACTTCGCTCGAGTTGAAGAAGCAGAGACCGGCTTCGAAGCGCTTCGGCTGCTCGCTTCCAACTCGTTCGACGTCGTCATCGTCGACGTCAACATGCCGGATATCAACGGGCTCGAGCTGCTTGCTTTCATGAAGAAGAGCCCGCGGCAACAAGGCGCTCGCAAGATCCTGATTAGCACGCAGGTCGACGGTGCGGATTCGAAGAGGGGCACCGAGCTCGGCGCCGACGCCTTTCTCAAGAAACCGTTCGAGGTCGGCGAGCTTCGAGAGCTGATCCGAGATTTGCTGGGGTTGGCCGAAGAGGTTTCTGGGTGAGCGATCCCCGCGACAACGTGCAGCAGGAGTTCTTGGCCGAGGCCCAAGAGCTCGTCGAGGCGTTGTCGCGCGACCTCTTGTTGCTCGACGAAGCCCATCATCGCAATGAGCGCATCGATCCGGCCCTGGTCAACGAGATCTTCCGCGGTGTCCACACCCTCAAGGGTATCGCCGGGATGTTTGGGTACAAGCACGTCGGCGCGGTCGCGCACGCGCTCGAGGACTTGCTGGATGATTTGCGACTCGGCCGCACCTCCGTCGGTCCGCAGCTGCTCGACGTGCTCTTCGACTCCGTCGAGCGGTTTCAGCGGCTCTTGGCGCTCGAAGACCCGGAATCGCCGGCAGAGGAACCGGGGGTGCAGGCCTACATCGCGGCCATCCATTCCATTGGCACGGAGCCCGAGACGGACGAAAGCGATCCGTTGGAGAAGTACGCCATCGAGCCCGCCGTTCTGTCGGTCCTGACCGAGTACGAGGAACATCGGCTCCGGTCGTGCATCCGCGAAGGGTTACGACTTTATCGACTCCGTGCAGCGTTCGACCTTACCGCGATCGATGATTCGATCGAGACCCTACGTGAGGCCGCGCGCGATGATGCCGAGATCATCACCTATCTGCCGAGCATGGAGGGAGGCAACGAGGACACGATCGAGCTCGTGGTCTTGATTGCCAGCCGAGTACCGGAGGCGGAGCTCAAGGCTCGTTTCGAAGGGCGGTACGGAAAGGTCGAGGCGCTGGCGGAGCGAACGCACCTGCCGACGCTGCCGCCGAGGCGCACGTCCATTCCCTCGGCTGCGGTCAGCATGGGGCCCCAGCTCGAAGAGGACCCGAGCCAGGCCTCGCTTCGTTCGGTGGCCAACTCAGTTCGTGTGGACATCCGCAAGCTCGACCATCTGATGAACGTCGTGGGTGAGCTGGCTTTGGTTCGAAGCGCCGTCAACCGTATCGTCGATCGGTTCAAAGGCGAATCGATGCACCGGCAATCGCTCATGGATCTGGACCGCATCGGCCGCGGGTTCGAGCGTCAGCTTTCCGAGCTCCGCACCGGGATCCTCGACGTTCGCATGGTGCCGCTGGGCCAGGTGTTCAACAAGCTCGCTCGCATCGTGCGGCAGGCTGCGCGGGAGAACGCCAAGCAAGTCCGGCTCGTCGTCACTGGTGCCGACACCGAGGTGGACAAGCTCATCGTGGAAGAGCTCACCGACCCACTGATGCATCTGGTCAGGAACGCCATCGACCACGGCATCGAGCATTCTGATGCGCGGACGCGAGTCGGCAAGTCGTCGGAAGGCACGCTTGCACTCAACGCGTATCACAAGGGCAGCAACGTCGTCATCGAGGTCGAGGACGATGGCGGGGGCATGAACGCCCACAAGCTGCGAGAAACCGCGGTCGCGCGCGGTCTGCTGAGCTCGGACATCAGTCACGAGCTCACGCGCCAAGAAATGCTCAACTTGGTGTTCCTCCCTGGGCTGAGCACTAGCTCCGAGATTACGGACTTGTCGGGTCGTGGCGTCGGTATGGACGTGGTCAGAACCAACATTCTTCGGATGGGTGGGATGGTCTCGATCGCGAGCGAGCAGGGCATCGGCACGAAGATCACGGTCACGCTTCCAATCACCCTCGCGATCATTCGTGCGCTCATCGTCAAGGTTGCGTCGCGCACTTTTGCGTTGCCGATCACCGCGGTGCGCGAAGCGATCCCGTACGTGCCGGAAGACGTGCGCACCATTCAAGGTCGCGAAGTGATCACGCTGCGTGGCGAGACACTCGCGATTTGCGATCTCGCGCGCCTGTTCGGTTTCCGAACCTCCAGCCGGGGAAAGAGCCGTTTCGTCGTTGTTGGCTCTGTGGGGAACCGAGAGCTTGGATTCGTCGTCGACGAGCTCATCGGCCAAGACGACGTGATCATCAAGGCACTCGGGAAGAGCTTGGCATCGGTCCGGGGCTTTGCAGGCGCGACCGATTTGGGCGATCAACAAGTCGCGCTGATGCTCGACACACCAGCACTCTTCGCCGAGCACTTCGACGATCCGGGCGCAATTCGGGCGTTGGAGACGCGCCCATGAGCCGGACTGCACAAAAGGCAACGCTGGCTCCCAGTGCTGGCAGTGAAATTGGAACCGTTGCCGTGCTTGCGGTGCTTGCGGGCGATGAGGCGTACGGATTTCCGTTGTCCGCGGTGCGCGAGATTCTGGTGCCGCCGCCGCTGACGGAGGTTCCGCGTGCACCCGAGCACTTCCTCGGCGTCATTTCCGTGAGGGGCCAGATCATCACGCTGATCGACCTCTCGAAGATGCTGAGTCTCGAGGTGGAGCAGAGGGTGCCGTACGGGCGTGTCCTGCTGATCGACAACGGCGACGAGCTCATCGGGGTTGCCGTCGACCGCGTGGTGCAGGTGTACCGAATGAAACCTGCCCAGATAGAGTACGCGAGCGCGATGGGAGCTGAGCTTTCCGAGTACGTCGTGGGAGTTGCTCGTGTTCCTTCTGAGTCCTCGACCGGCGCAGAGGACATGCTGATTCTGATCGACCCTGTGTCGTTGTTTGGGGCATGAAGTGAGCGGAGGCAAGGCTTACAGCGCAACACTTGCGAAAGACCTGATTAGGGTTCGGGTCGGCACGGTCATGTATGCGCTCGAAGTCGCGCGCATCCGTGAGATCGTCAACCCGCTTCCGGTAATCGAGTTGCCGCGCGAGCGTCCCTTCGTCCTGGGAGTTTCGGACTACCGCGAGCAAGTCGTGGCGGTCGTCGACCTACGGCTTCTCTTCGGTCTCCCCGCGCAGGAGGCGAGTCGACAAACCAAGTGGATCGTCCTCGAAACGACCGGAAGCTTGGTCGGGATCGTCGTCGATGCCGTGCTCGACGTCTTTTCGTCGGCCGAGGACCAGCAGCGCGAGGTGCCGGTGTTGGATGAGCGGCACCGCGGGCGCGGCATCTCCTCGGCCTTCCGGCACCACGACCAGCTGGTTTTCCTGCTCGATGCTGACCGGCTCGTCGAGCCCGCCATGGAGGTCCCTCCGGGCGAGATGCCCTTCTTGCCTTCGGAGGCGCCGTGAGCGCCGACCAGCTCGAACAGGAGCTTCACTCCGCCGACCCTGCCGTCCGTCGTCAGGCAGTCCACCGGTTGAGCCTTCGCCCTCGGGGGACGCCGCTGACCCAAATTCTCGAAGCACTCTCGGATACGGATTGGCGGGTTCGTAGAGAGGCGATCTCGCTCGCCGCGCAAACCCGTGAGAAGGACGCGCTCATCGACGCACTCTTGGTTCGCGTGATCGAGACCAACAACATCGGCCTGCGTAACGCAGCGATCGAAGTCCTCGGGATGGTCGCTCAAGGAAAAGTGGACAAATTCGTCGAGGCTTGCAAAGGGGCAGGAGAGGGCGCGCGGAAATTCCTCGTCGAGGCGATGGGCAAAACGCGCGACCCTCAGATGATCGATCATCTCGAGTTGCTCATTCGAGGCTCGGACGCCAATGTGGCCGCGGCGGCGGTGGAAGCCCTGGTTTGCATCGGGGGCGCTCGCGCCGAAAGCCTTCTCAAGGAGCAGCTCTCCACGCCGCATCTGTTTCTCCGCATCTCCATCGTGGAGGGGCTGACGCGCTTGGGCACGCGGATCCTTTGGCAAGAGCTCGAACCGGCGGTCGAGGACGCAATCGTGCGCCGGATCTCGGCTGAGCTGCTCGGAAGGACCGGAGAGCCGCAGGCCCTCGAGTTTCTTCTCGAGCTCGCGACCGATGCCTCACCTCAGACGTCCTCGGCGGCTCTGCGCGCCATCGCAGAGCTTGCCGACGAGGCCGAAGGCCATCGCACCGAGCTGATCGACCGATTGAGCGCGTCGAACGAATCATTCCGGCACGCGCTCCACGAGGCGCTCCTTCACGGAGACACGTCGACTCGACAGGGTGTCGCGTATCTTGCAGTGCTGTGCCGGGACGAAAATTCGCTAGAGGCCGTCATCCAAGCCGTCGCCGACGACGTCGCCAACCCCGAAACGGTCGAGGCCCTTCGGAACTGGGGCCCCGGGCTCATCGAGGCGCTCCTGATGTACCGTCGTGGCGAGCCGCGGGTTTGGGCAATTGCCCTCGAGCTTGCCGCCGAGCTGAGCTACCGGCATCTCGACGAGATCCCGGCCGGCACACGCGATCGTATTCGCAGTTTGATCGAGAGAGAGCTCACCGATGCAACGGATGCCGTGCGAGCCGCCGCCGCCGAGAGCCTTCGTTGGTGGGGCGACCCTCGTGATTGCCGTGCGCTCGTCGAATGCCTGAACAGCCCCTCACACGAGGTTCGGGCCGCAGCGACCAGCGCGCTCGAGGCCCTCGCAAAGCGCGTGCCGGCCGCTGTTGAGCAAGCACTCGATCGTGCCGACCTCGATGGTCCGGGCGGCGCCGACATCGCGCAGGTGCTCTCACGTCTGGACTCTGACGGCGCGGTCGAAGTGCTAAAACGGGGTTTGCACAGCTGTGACCCACGCACGCGCCGAGCGGTGGTGCAGGCTTTAGCGATGGCGAACGCGACCGACGTGGCTCAGCTAATCGGCTATGCCGTCGCAGACGAGGACATCGACGTGCAAATCGCGGCGGTTCGAACGCTCGGACAGATGAGCACCAGTGAGGCGAACGCGCCGCTCAGTACGGCGCTCGATTCTCCGTTTCCTCCGATCCGGGCCGAGGCAGCCCTCGCTCTCGGCAGGCGCGAAGCCAGCACTGCCATTCCTCGAATCCGAGCGCTGCTCGAAGACGAAGAGCCGGTGGTGATCGCTGCGGCGCTCGACGCTCTTGCGTGGTTGGGCGATTCGGAAGTCGCTGTAGCTGTCGAGCGCGCGCTGTCTCATCATGACGACGAGGTATTTCAGGCCGGGCTCCGCGCGGCCCGCACCTTGCCTCCTTGTGACGCCGAGCGGCTCGTGAGCAGGGGCCTCAAGCATTCCGCCTGGAACGTTCGCATGCTGGCGATCAAGCTGTTGCTCGACCTCGACAGCGCGCGCACCCGAGCGCTTCTCACCGAGGCGCTTGCCAGCGAGACTGATTCCATGGTTAGGCACGCGATCGAGAGCGGCCTGCTCGGAGGGTAAGCTGACCTTGCTGCACGATGTGGGGCCGACCCTGAACCTGAAGGAATTTCGACTCCTTCGAGATTTCGTCAACCAGTTCTGCGGCATCCATTTCGCCGACGACTCGGCGTACATCGTCGAGCGACGCCTCAGGGTGCGCCTCCGCGAGCTCGGAATCGACGACTTCACCGAGTACTACCGGTACTTGCAGTACCACCCAAAGGCGGAGGCGGAGCTCGAGGCCGCCGCCGAAGTCTTGACGACTAACGAAACCTATTTTTTCCGTGAGGCCTACCAGCTTCGAGCCTTTACCGATGAGATTCTTCCCGTCGTGCGAAGTCGCGCCCTCGCTCGCACGTCAAAGCGGCTCGACGTCTGGAGTGCGGGGTGTTCGAGCGGAGAAGAGGTGTACACGATTGCAATGCTCGTCGACGCGACCGGTCTTTTCGAGGGTTGGGACATTCGTGTGTTTGGCAATGACATCTCGCGTCGGGTGTTGCGCAAGGCCCGCGGAGCCACGTACAGCTCGGCGAGCTTCAGGGCGATGATTCCCGAATATGAGCGCTATTTCATCGATACCGACGAGGGTAGACAGGTGCATCCGCGCATCCGATCGATGTGCCATTTTGGTCATCTCAATCTCATGAATCAGCGGCGAGCCGCCATCGTGGGGCGGGTCGATGTGACCTTCTGCCGAAACGTCCTGATCTATTTCGATGACGCTTCACGGAGAAAGGTTCTCGATACGATCTACCAGCGGCTGAATCGCGGCGGCTACCTGCTTTTGGGTCACAGCGAATCGCTGCTTCAGTCCAGCACCGCCTTCGAAATAGCGCAGCTGACCACCGATATCGTCTACCGGCGACCGATTCCTTACACGGACTTGCCACCGAGGAGAGGCTAAGTGAGAGAGCTCCGTGCACTGGTGGTTGACGACTCTTCGCTAAATCGACGGACCATTGCAGCTATACTCAGTGAAATTCCCGGCATCTCGCGTGTGGATGTTGCAAGTGACGGTGCGGATGCCCTGCGGTTTGTCGAAGCAAGCCCTCCCGACTTCATCACATTGGATTTGGAGATGCCTCGGCTAGACGGCTTCGAGTTTCTTCAACTTCTGATGGACCGTCATCCGCTTCCAGTCGTGGTGGTCTCCGGCTTCTCGGCAAAGGAGAACATCTTTCGCGCACTCGAGCTCGGCGCGCTCGACTTCCTCGAAAAGCCTGAAGGAACGGATGCTCCACTAGAGAGCCTGCGCACGCAGCTCGTCGAAAAGGTTCGGGTCGTCCAGCAGCTCTCGCCGCTGGCGCTGCGCAGGACCACCGCTGGCGCCTTGGCGCTCGATACATGCATTCACGATACGCAGGGCGATGTATTCGAGCCAGCCGCTCTAAAGAGGGTGCCGAGCAAGGTCATCGTCATCGGCGCCTCGACTGGCGGACCGAAAGCCTTGCTCACCTTGTTCCGCCATTTGCGCCACGAAGTCGACGCCGCCCTCGTCATCGCGCAGCACATGCCACCGCGTTTCACTCGTACGTTTGCTGGTCGCCTCGACAGGACCGGCGTGGTGCAAGTTTCGGAGGCCAAGCAATATGAACGACTCGCCCGTGGGCACGCGTATGTCTGTCCGGGAGGTCGGTGTATCGAGATCGTACCCTCGGACCGCGGACCCGCGCTACGGGTCCTGGCTCCCGGCCCGCGCTCTCACTATGTTCCGTCCGTCGATCAGCTCTTCAGCTCTGCGGCGCGTGTCCTCGGCGATAGGGCGATCGCCGTCGTGCTCACCGGGATGGGGGATGACGGTGCGGAAGGAGCGCGCGATATATCCAAGCGAGGCGGTACGGTGTTGATCGAGGCCCCGGAGACCGCCATTCTTGCTGGCATGCCTCTGGCCGTGCGGCGGTCCGGGGTGCGGCATCATTCTCTCGGCATTTGGGCTCTCGGCGACATGCTCACGAACCTCACCAGAGCAAAACGGGGATGAGGCTCGAACTTTGAGAAAGCCGCGCCCTATCGTAGGATTGAGTTAGCTATGCGTCGGTACCGCTGCCTCGTGGTCGAAGACTCCAGGACCATGCGCAAGATGTTGGCGGAGTCCCTCGGACGAATCCCCGGAATGGAGGTCGTCGAGGCGGAGAACGGCCTCGTGGGCATCCGCGCGCTGGCCGCGCAGCGATTCGACATCGTGTTGACGGACCTCAACATGCCTGTGATGGACGGACTGAAGCTCGTGCGGCACGTCCGCGGCGATCCGCGCCACGAAAAGACGCCTATCGTGATCATCACGACGGAAAGCGTGCCGAACGACCGGGACCGTGCGCTGGCGTTGGGGGCGAATGCTTACATCGAAAAGCCGATTCAAGCGCCGCGGGTCATCCGCGCTGTGAAGAAGTTGCTGGAGGTTTGACAGCGATGACCGACGACGAATCCCAGTCTCCAGGAAAAGGAATCTTACATCCGGAAGGTATGCGGGCGGTAAAAGACCTTGCGTCTGGTGTCGTTCATGAAGTCAACAACATTCTCGGGGTGATCATCGGCAATGCGCACCTCGCGAAAAAGAACGCTTCGAACGTCGAGGCGCTCCGGAAGTACATGGGTGAAGTGCGAGACGCGGCTGAAGAGGGACGTGAGCTCATGCGCCATCTTTCGGTCCTTGCCGGTGACGAGTGTCGGGCGCGGGTTCTTTCCCTCAATGATTTGGTCATCAACGCGGTTTCGGGTCTCGACGAACCCACCGAGCTCGATCTGAGCGGAGCAGACCCCGCGGTGAAAATCGATCTCTGGTTAGCTCAGGAGGCGCTTTCGTGTGCGGCGCAGTTCATGGCAGCGACGCAAGCCGTGACATCGATTCGGGTCGCTACGCGCGTCGTCGGTTCCGCGGCAGCGCTGACGATCGAGGACGACGGCACGAGCCCCAGCGAGAAGGAGCTTCGGATGTTGTTCACGCCGTTCGCCAAGCTCGATCGCCGGCCGAAAGTGGCATTGGAGCTGACCAAGCTCGCAGATCTGGCGGCGCGTTCCGGCGGCTACGTCACGGCTGGCACGCGCGATCCGCACGGCCTTCGCATCGTGTTGACCTTGCCCGTGGAAGAACGCGCAGCGTCAGGAGACGGTCCAGGTGTGCCCTTGTCGAAGAAGGGCATGTAGATCTGGCTTTCCGAAGCGCTCTTCCGCGAGCTCGCGTTGCGCTTCGACGCTCTGGTTGTAGACCGAGCCCGGCTGACGGTAGATGACACCGAGCGCCACGACCTCGGGTAGGTCGGTAACCATCCACGCGAGCGAAGCATTGGTCTCGTCGTGAACGACGATGTCTTGCTCGGTGACGCCGTCTTCGCCGATCGTCACGAGCTCGAGGCTGAGCGTCTCTGGCTTCAAACGAAGGCCCATTTCGCCGTCTGCACCGAATGTCATCGGTTTCCCGTGCTCGAGCCAAAGCTGGTAGGCCGGACCTGTCTTGCGATCCGTGATCCGGTCGAAGACTCCGTCGTTGAACACCGGGCAGTTCTGGAGGATCTCGATGAAGGACGCACCCTCGTGTTGGCGCGCCGCGGACAAGGCCTCAGGGAGCCTCTTCGAGGTGTCGAAGGCCCGGGCTACGAAGGAAGCATGCGCGCCCAACGCGAACCGCACTGGAACTATCGGCTGCTCGATCGAGCCGAGCGGGCTCGAGGGCGTGACCTTCCCGACCTGCGAGGTCGGCGAGTATTGCCCTTTCGTCAGACCATAGATCTGATTGTTGAACAACATGATCTGCAGATCGATGTTGCGCCGCAGAACATGGAGCAGATGGTTTCCGCCGATGCTGAGCCCGTCACCGTCGCCGGTGACGATCCAGACGTCGAGCTCGGGGTTCGCCAGTTTGAGACCGGTCGCGAACGCAGGGGCACGACCATGGATCGTGTGAAACCCGTACGTGTTCATGTAGTAGGGGAACCGGCTCGAGCAGCCGATGCCCGAGATG
>CAZHPJ010000055.1:0-10355 GCA_964534585.1 uncultured Sandaracinaceae bacterium
GACCTCAATCGGGCGCATCGCGGCGGCTTCTTGGGGCGGAGCTTTTTCGGCCATGCGGATTTTCCGACGGTGCGACAATCGGGGCTTGCCGGCGCGACTTGGGTGATCACCACCAATCCGGCGCGATCCGCTCGCGGCCGACGCCGCGCCTTCGAGAAGAATCTGCGCCGCCTCCGGTCTTTGTTGAATGAGGCGCCGGGGATTGTGCATGTTCGGACTGCTCGGGAGTTCCGCGCCGCGCGCGCGGTCGGCGATCACGCTGCCTTCATCGGTGTTCAAGGCGCCAATGCGTTCGACGATGACATCGAAGCGCTGGAGCTGATCGCCGACCGTTCCGTCCTGCGTGCCACGCTCATTCACCTGACTCCGTCGCGACTCGGCGCATCCAGCGCGCCAGGCTCTTCGCGCACCGCGGGGCTGACCGACCTCGGCCGGGCGTACGTCGAGCGGCTGAACGAGCTTCGCGTGGGGGTCGATCTCGCACACATCAGTCGCAAGGGATTCTTCGATGCCGTCGTCGTGCACGACAAGACGCAGCCTTTGTTCGTGACGCACACGGGATTGGCGAGCGTGTACGAGCACTGGCGAAACATCACCGACGAGCAGCTACGAGCGGTGGCCAACACCGGTGGCACCGTCGGAGTCATGGTGCACGCCTCGTTCCTTGGACGACGCGGCGTCTCCGTCGGCACGGTGGTCGATCACCTTGCACACATCGTCGACGCGGTAGGGGAGGACCACGCATCGATCGGCACTGACTATGACGGGGCCATCATCCCACCCAAGGACTTGCCCGGACTGTGGGCCCTCCCTCGGTTGGTTCAGGAAATGCTCGACCGTGGCTGGTCCGACGTGCGGGTCCGGAAGATCCTAGGCGGCAATGCGCTGCGGGTGATCGAGGCGTTGCGCGGCTAGTCGAGCGCGCACAGGCTTCGGTCATGGCACTCCTGGAACAGATCAACGCCGACCTCAAAAAGGCCATGCTCGAGCGGGACGAGGTGACGCGCGACACCCTTCGCATGATCAAGTCCGAGCTACTGATGCTCGACAAGCCCGATGAGTTGGTCGTGCTCTCCCGCGCGGTGAAGTCGCGGCGCGACAGCATCAAGAGCTACGTCGAGGGGGGCCGGCAGGATCTCGCAGACAAGGAGCAAGCCGAGATAGAGGTCATCGAACGCTACCTCCCCAAGCAGCTCAGCGAAGATGAAACCCGGGAGGCAATCGCGGGGATCATCGAGGAGCTCGGCCTCAGCGGCAAGAAGGAGCTCGGGAGGGTCATGAAAGAGATGAAGGCGCGCTACGCGGGCCAAGTCGACGGAAGGCTGGCTTCCTCGATCGCGGGACAGCTGCTCACCTGACGCTCTAGGGGCCTGAGTCGTTCCGTCCTGACCACCACATGCGGTATCGTTCCCGGATCGCTCTGCGATCGTCGCCTGACATGTCGACTCGGTACCCGTAGTCTTGACCCGATGCGCGAATGAGGTCGCGGCTTGCGATCGCTCGGATCTCCGCGTCTTCGTGGTCGAGGCTGGCGATGAGCCACTCCACCCGCGAACACCCGCGATTGTCCGTAAGCCAGGCGCGCCAATCCGCCTCTCGGCTGCCGAAGTCTTGCGCGGTCAGCATGCGCAACACGCGCCATGCCGCTTCACCGAGGACGCTGCGCTCCGACAGAGCCGGAATGAGCGCTTCGATGCACTGCTCATCGCGGAGAACGGCGAGCGCGCGCATTGCGAGTAGGCGCGAGCGTTGGTCGGTGTCCGAAGCGCGGGCGAGTGCGCAAAGCGACTTTTTGAGCGCTTCCATGCCTTGCTGTTCGTGGCAGCGCTCCAGCGCGTGGAGCGCGCTCCGCGAGACGCCTTGATCGTCGTCGAACAGAGCAGTGGCCAGCGGCTCGAGCAGACCTGGGTGCGGTAGCTCGGCGGCGACCAGCGCCGCGTAGTAGCGGGTTTCGGCTTCCTCGGATTTCAGGAGCTCGCCGACGTAGGGCACTGCAGGACCGCCAAAAGCCACGAGAGCTCTGCAAAGACCTGACACGCTCCTGCCGCGCGGAGGCTGCACGTGCGGCTCCCAACGATTGAACCAGAGCCGTCCCGGAAAGAGGTCTCGCAAGGTGGGCAGGACGTCTTCACCCATCGCCAGCAGGGCGCTGTGCTCGGGCCCCTCTTCGTTCGGGCCGTGCGTGCCGAGACGGATGACCATAGCATGGACGCGTGAGGCGAAGTCCGGCGGCTCGACGGAGGGCAATGGCGTCCTCGGCGCGGTCCCCACCGCGGTCAGCTCACCGACATTCAAGTGCTCGACCAGGAACTTCATGGCGGCCGCTCGCGCGCCCTCGCCTCGCGCCGGCGGGATCCCCGTCCACCGGCGAAACGCCCGGCCGAGCTCGCGGTCAGGCCACCACTTAGCTTCTAGGCTCTCCCCAGGGGGCGGATTCGAGGTCCGCCAGCGGCCGTCGGGTGGCGCGGACTTTGGAGCATCACTGGGACTGGGCGCCTCCACGCGGTCGGAGGGCGCATTCTTGATGAGATAGGTCGAGTCTCCCTTGTTCCCTGACCCCATTACGTACGAGGGTACACCAATAGGAATCAAACGAGCATTTTGATCCGGCGCTCGTCCTGGGCGGTGATGGCCGGCCCGATACGCCAGCCCGCCGTGCAACCGGTGCTTGCGCGCGACTCTGCCTGTCGTTGCGATCGTTTGCCCGTGATGATCCAAGCGCAATTTCTGCGCGTGCCCGGGTATACACCCGTTTCTTTTTGCGCAATTTAGCGTGGATGCAACTCAACTTTCGATGGAACGAGGTGGGCTCGACTGCTACACGAATGACATGTCACGCCAAATCAATAAGGAACGCACGCGGCATCGCCTGCTTCAGGCGATTCTTAAAACGATCCAGCGGTACGGACGCGGCACTCTGACGACAGGACGAGTCGCACAGCTCGCAGGGGTGGCCCAACCCACCTTCTACGTGCACTTCCGAAGCATGGATCAGGCGCTCGAGCAGGTGGCCGAGTGGGTTACGCAGGAGCTTAGCCCCGGTCTCGACGCGCGAGCGTCGGCCGAGCTCGATCGGGCCGCCGATGTGCTCGAAGAAGCCGTGCGCAAGTGTACGCGCTCCCTCGTCCGCGACCGCAAAGTGGCGGAGGTTTTCCTCAGTAATCGCCGAGACCAAACCTCCGCGCTGGGTCGGCGCTGGAGCGTCCTCACGGGCAGTCTCCGTGAACGGATGGGCCAGCTCGTCGTTCAGGTGCGTCCTGACGTCACCCCGTCCGATGCGGCGCTTCACGCTGAGCTGCTCGTGAGCGTCATCTTCGGCCTGGCCGAGGCCCACATCGACGGCCGAGTCGACGACCTCAATCGTGCTACGGCCACAGCTTCGCGCGCGATCGTCACCAGCATATTGGCGACCTCGACCGTCGCAGACGCCGCCTGAGGGTAGGGTTCCGAGGGTCGGCTTTCGAGGTCGACTTCCGATCGGGGGGCTTGCATGTTAGGCCCGCCGGGTGACCGACCTCTTCAATCCATCTCCTGAGCATCGTGCGCTTCGCGAGCTCGTCCGCTCCTTCACCGAAAGAGAAGTCGACCCGCAGGCCGAGGCGTCGGATCGCGAGGAGCGATTCAACGTCGAGCTCTTTCGCCAGCTCGGCGAGCTCGGTCTTCTCGGGATCACCGTCGAGGAGCGTTTCGGTGGTGCGGGCTTAGATCCCGTCGCTGCGGTGATCGCACACGAGGAGCTTTCAGCCGCCGATCCTGGGTTCGCGTTGGCGTATCTCGCGCACTCGATGCTCTTCGCCAACAATCTACACATCAATGGCAGCGACGAGCAGCGGAGCAAGTACCTGCCTGACGCATGCACCGGGAAGAAGATTTGTGGGATGTGCATGACCGAGCCCGGGGCGGGTACCGACGTGCTAGGCATGCAGACTACGGCGGTCCGCAAGGGCGACGTCTACGTGCTCAACGGCGCCAAGATGTGGATCACCAACGGAGCGGTGAACGACACGGAGCTAGGCGACACGTTCCTCGTGTACGCTCGCGTTGAAGGCAGCCCACGCAATCAGCTCTCGATGTTCATCGTTGAAAAGGGATTCGCCGGTTTCAGTCTTGGCCAGAAAATCAAAGGCAAGCTAGGGATGCGTGCTTCGACCACGGCCGAGCTCGTGTTTGAGGATTGCCCAGTTCCTGCCGAGAACTTGGTGGGCTCTGAAGGCGCAGCGACGCTTCACATGATGCGCAACCTCGAGCTCGAGCGCGTTACCCTCGCCGGGATGAGCCTGGGGATCGCGCGCAGGTCGATCGAGGTGATGAATCGCTACGCGAGCGAGCGGACTTCGTTCGGCAAGCAGCTGCGCGAGTTCGGTCAGATCCAGCGCTACATCTCGCAGTCGTACGCGGAGTACATGGCGGGCCGGACCTACACCTATTACACCGCCTCGACGATGAGCTTGGACAGTCCCGGCCACCGTCTCGACTCCGACGGCGTGAAGTTGTTCACCTCGACGATGGGCAAGGACGCCGCCGACCGTGCGATCCAGGTACTCGGCGGCTATGGCTACGTAGCCGAGTATGCCGTCGAGCGGTTGTGGCGCGACGCCAAGCTCCTCGAGATCGGTGGCGGCACGCTCGAAGCGCACCAAAAGAACATGTGCCGTGAGCTCGGCCGCACCGAACGCATTCTGTGAGAAAACCCACATCCCGCCAGCTTCGCCTGGGTTTTCGCCTCCCTAAGTAGGCGACGGCTCTTTCGAGCCGCTATGCTGTCCCCTGTGACACTTTCCCTTGGGGGGGTAGGACGAAGTGACGCAAGAAGCCGTAGCCAGTGACATGCCCAAGCCACCAGTCGACCTTCCGGTTCTCGGAAAGTTCGCTGGCTACGATGTCCTTGGGCGCCTCGCGCTTGGCGGAATGGCCGAAATTCTTCTTGCGCGTCACTCCAACACCGAAGGCGATCATCGCTATCTGGTGGTAAAGCGAATTCTTCCGCACTTCGAGCAGGACAGCCAGTTCGTGCAGATGTTTCTCGACGAGGCGCGAATCGGGATGCGACTCAAGCATCCGAACATCTGCCAGTTCCATCAGTTCGGTTCGGACGAAGGGTCACACTTCATCGTGATGGAGTGGATCAACGGAGTGCCGCTGGGGCGTTTGATTCGCAAGGCGCGCAGGTCCGGCGGAGTAGGGCTGCCGATCGCCATTCGCATCGGCGTCGACGTCGCGCGGGCGCTCCACTGTGCCCACATCGCGACCGACGAGCATGGCGAGCCGCTCAACATCGTGCACCGTGATGTGTCGCCGCACAACATCATGATCGGCTACGCCGGCACCGTGAAGCTGCTCGACTTCGGTATCGCGAAGGCGGACCACCGCGCCCACAAGACTCAAGCTGGGGTGGTCAAAGGCAAGTTCGCCTACATGGCGCCCGAGCAATGTACGGCAGGTCAGGCCGATCATCGGCTCGACGTCTTCGCGCTCGGCGTTTGCCTTTTCGAGACGCTTACCGGACGGTCGCTTTACAGGCGGCAGACCGAAGCCGCGACGATGCGGGCTGTCATCATGGACCCGGTACCCTCGCTCAAGGAGCGTCTTCCCGACGTTCCGGATGAGCTTGATCAGCTTCTTCAGAAGGCTCTCGCGAAAGAGGCCAACGATCGCTTCGCCACCTCCGAGGAATTTGCCAACGAGCTCGAGCGTTTCGGCAAGGAGCACCGGCTGTTCGCGACGCAGCGCGAGGTTGCCAACTTCGTCAAGAAGGTCTTCCCGGAGGAATTCACACGGGGTCCGCGCGTAGACACCGTGCCGTTCGGCGCGTCGATCGCTCTCGACATGCGTCACGCGAACGATTCGTCTTCGTCGGAGTCATATGTGTCGCAGATCCCGGGAGCCATTCGGGAGCTCGAAATCGACGGACTCGGCGAGGGTCTCGACTTGGGGCACCTGCTCGACGCTCCTATCGTCGCGCCGCTGTCTCGGCCTGTTGCAGAGGCTTCGATGCCGGAGGCACAGCCCAGTCGGCAAGCGACTCCAGCTTCTCCTCGCGCGATCCCGAAGCGCGCAGCGCCAAAACAGAGGCCGGTAGGCCCGAAGAAGCCGTCTCTCTTCGGCTGGAAGCGGATCGGGTTGCTCATCTTGCTGCTGCTCGGCGGAACCGCCGTGGCGTACGACCAAACCGACATCGTGAAAGATGTGATCGGGAACGTTGAGGGCATGTTCGAGGACAAGGGCCCCCCCGAGGTCGCCGTCGACGACAATCCGCTGCTACGCGAGCACGGAGCGCGCATCTTGGTCGCATCTTCGCCGCCAGGCGCCAAAGTCTACCTGGACGGCAAAGAGCAAGGTGTGACGCCAGTTGCGTTGACCGGGTTGATGCACGGTGACTATCGGGTCCGCGTCGAAGCGCCCGGCTTTGCGTCGTGGTCGACATCCGTCGAGGTTTCGAACGGCGAGACTGCTGGCCTGACCGCGAGACTTCTCGGCAAGCAGGGCGGCGCGAAGCCAGGAGCGTTTGGTCGAGTGAACATCGAAACGACTCCCTCCTCGGACGTCTACATCGCCGGCGATTTAGTTGGGCGAACGCCCATGGCAACCGTCTACGCACCGCTTGGGCGTGTGACATTTGATTTCGAGCTTGCGGATGGCCGCAAGCTCAGCCGCAAGGTCAAGGTCGAGCTCGACGGCATCGCGCGCGCACGCTTCGACCTGACCAAGGCGAGGCGCTAGGGGATCGCTTCCTCGCGCAGCCGGACGTAGCTTTCGTATCGCGCGCGATCGACGGCGGCCTCGTTCACTGCGTCGACGACGGCGCACCGTGGCTCGTGCGTGTGGCTGCAACTTCGAAAGGCGCACTGCTCACGGTAGGCCATGAACTCAGGGAAGCATCGGTCGAGGTGCTCGACGGGTAGTGCCCAGGTCCCGAGCTCCCGGATTCCCGGGGTGTCGGCTAGGAACCCGCCTCCGGGGAGGTCGTAGAGCGAGGCTACCCGGGTCGTGTGACGGCCCTTGCCGTGATGGTCGCTCACGCTCGCGATGTTCAGACCGAGGCCGGGCAGGATGCAATTGATCAGGCTGCTCTTGCCCACTCCCGACGGTCCGACGAACGCCGAGATCTTGCCCCGCAGAGCTTCGGTCAACGCGTCCAGCCCCTCGCCTGTGCCCGCACTCACCGTTGTGACCGGGTATCCGATCGACTCGTAGGCTTGCTGCCAGGTCGAGTCCCCGGGCTCGCGGAGATCCGCCTTGTTCATGACGATGACCGGTTGGATGTTTTGGTGCTCGGCGATCACGAGGAAGCGGTCGAGGAGGCGCGCGTTGAACACGGGTCGCCCATAGCAGAAGGTGACCAGGAGTTGGTCGAGGTTCGCGACGAGCACGTCCTCTTTCTTAGGTCCCCTTCCTGGTTGGCGCCTCGAGAAGCGGGTCTTCCGAGGCAGCACCTCGACTACGACGTAGCTCTGCCCATCCGGCCGCGACACCACGGCGCGGTCGCCGATGACGCACAGGTCCGTCGTCCTCGGCGTGTTCTTGAGCCTTCCGCGCATGCGAGCCTGCACGACCTCCCCGTTGATGCGGACGTCGACGAACCCGGCGGTCGAGCGAACAACGAGCCCTTGCATCGTCTCGGCCATGGTCAGCCCCGGCAGTTCGAGTCCGGGTCTTTGGTGATCAATGCGCGCAGAGAGTCCTGATGCGAGATCCACGCGTCCACGACGGCCTCTGGCGTGTCATGGTCGCGCAGCGTTTCGATCAAGATCTGTCGGCGTCGATCGAACTGACCGCCGAAGATGCGGTGCGGACGGTGGGCTGCATCCAGGGCTCGGCCGGTATACTCGATTGGTGCGCCGAGGTTCTTCGCCGCGTGTTCGTACTCGAAGCGTTTGATGTGGCTGCGTTCCACGCGCATGAATAGAAAACCAATCATCATGTCATCGAAGCATCTGTCGACGAAGTCGTCCACGATTGGCCGTAGCCTTGGCTCCCCGCCAAGCTCTTCGAACAGACTCATCTAGGTGACGACCCTGATGCAATGCGGGGGCTCGATCAAGTTGTGTCGCCCACACCATCGGGTAGGCACAGCTAGCAAGCCATGAGCGAGGGTGACCCGATGTTGCGGGTTGGCCTGGGGGACGCAGACGCTGATGCAGGTCGTCTGCGGTTGTATCGATGCCTAGTTTTCACCCCTTAGGCCTCGAAACGGGCACTTCACTCTTCCCATTGCCGCCTAGATCAGGGACCCTCGCATACTTCGATTGGGATGGGCTTGCAGAAGCGTCTTCACGACAGCGAGATCTTACTCGACCTGGCTGCCAGCGATCTGCAGGGATTGGTCCAGCAGGCGGTGGAGGCGCTCGTCCGCTGGGGCAAGCTGACTGACCGCCAACGCCAAGCCATTCAAAGCACGCTCGACGAGCGGGGCGAGGGGGAGCTTCATGACCTCGGCGGCGGTGTGGGCGTTCTTCGCGTGCGTTACGAGGCGCGCAATGGAGATTCCTACCGTTGTGCGCTGATCCGCGTTCCTGAGGGGGTTCGTGCGAGTGACCACGAGAAGGTGCACTACGTTTGGCTGGTCGTCGCGCCATATGGCGCTTCGACTCCTCCCAATGAAGATCTCGAGCCCTTCGGATGGATGTTGCACGACGAGCGCTTCAGCGCATCGATTATCGGCGCCAACGATCCGATGCAAGTATTGGCAACGTACCAGCTCTACTTGGAGTACGTCGAAGCGCCCCCCGACGAGCGTCGGCCCTCGCTCGTTCCTGCGTATCCAAGTATTCCGCCACCGCAAAGCGGGTTCGCCTCCGGCCTCGTCGCGGACGTGCGACGAAAGTTGCCCTTTTATCGGAGCGATTTCATCGACGGTTTCAGCATCAAGGGCCTTGCGACGATCCTTTTCCTGTTCTTCGCATGCCTCGCACCGTCCATCGCTTTCGGTGGTCTTCTGGCGTTCCTAACCGATGGAGAGATCGGCACCGTCGAAGCGATTCTCGCGACGGCGATCGGAGGCGTGGTGTACGCGCTCTTCTCCGGCCAGCCCCTCACGCTGCTCGGCAGCACGGGTCCCGTCACGATCTTTCTGGCCCTCCTCTACGTGTTTTGTAAGCACGTCGGTGTGCCGTTCCTTCCTGGGTTGTTTTGGATCGGCATGTGGACCGCGGCGCTCATGATGGTGCTGGCCCTAACCAACGCGAGCCGCTACATCCGCTTCTTCACGCGCTTCACCGACGAGATATTCGGCGTGCTGATCGCGCTCATCTTCATCACTGAAGCCTTCCGCGACATCTTTGGCAACATTTTTGGGTCCGAGGTGCCGACCAACGGCGAGCTGCTCGCGCTGATCCTGGCCCTCGGAACGTACATGATAGCCCTGCAGCTCTCCCGCGTTAGGCAGAAGCCGCTGCTCACCAAGACGGCCCGGGAGTTCTTGGCCGACTTTGGGCCGACTATCGCCATCTTCGCGATGACCGCCGCGGCTTGGGCCATGCGACCTATCGAGCTCGAGCACCTCGCTGTTCCACACGAGTTCGCGACGACGAGTGGACGGCCCTGGCTGGTGAACCCCATGGACGCACCGACATGGTTCTGGGTTGCGTCGATTCCGATCGCCGGTCTCGCAGCAGTGCTGCTCTTCTTGGATCAGAACATCACGGTTCGTCTAGTCAACAGCCCGGCACACCGATTCAAAAAAGGCGTCGGCTACGACCTCGACATGGCTGTGATAGCCGTGCTCGTAGCCCTTTGCGCGGCGATTGGTTTGCCCTGGGTCGTCGCTGCGACGGTGCGCTCCTTGAATCACGTTCGAAGCTTGGCGCACGTTCGGCACCATGCTCGGGGGGAGCACATCATCTCGGTGATGGAGAACCGCCTCACACCCTTGGTGGTGCACCTGTTGATCGGTGGCTCGCTGCTTTTTCTAGGGCTGCTTCGAGAGATCCCCATGTCCGTGGTCTTCGGCTTGTTCTTGTTCATGGGTATCGCATCGCTTCGAGGCAACCAGTTCGTCGATCGACTCAAGTTGTGGGTCACCGACCCGACACTGTACCCCCCGACACACTATATCCGGCGCGTCTCACGCACAGTCCTCCACAGCTTCACGTTGATTCAGGTGGCGTGCTTGTCGGCTCTTTGGTTCGTGAAAGAGTCGTCCTACGGCGTTCTGTTTCCACTTTGCATCGCGCTGCTAGTCCCGATCCGCCGGGGTCTAGAGCGCATTTTCAGCCAGAAGGACTTGGCCTTCTTGGATGCCGACGAGAATCCAGAGGAAGAGCAGTACCGAGAAATGGACTAGCGCAGGTCGGCGGCAGCGAAAGCAACTGCATCACCGGAGAACGGCTCGCGACGGGCGTGCTCGCGAATCAACC
>CAZHPJ010000056.1:0-10316 GCA_964534585.1 uncultured Sandaracinaceae bacterium
TGCGAATCGGAGGATGGCGTAGAGGCCGATGAAGGAGAGGATGAGTTGGCCGTCGAAGCGTTTTCTGGGGCGGAGCCAGAACAGCAGGAAGCCAGTGATCACGAGGCAGCCGAACGCCTCATAGAGCTGGGTCGGGTGAACGGGCAGCGACGGCAAGTAGGGCGCCTCGAGCAACCCTGCGCGCCATTGAGATTCGCTCGCCGGGGAGAACGGCGGGAAGCTCAGTCCGAAGCGGTAGTCGGTGTGCGCGCCGAAGCAGCAGCCTCCGAGGAAGCAACCCAGTCGACCGAAGACCAAACCCAAAGAGATACCGATCGCCGCGATGTCCATGCCCCGGTAGAGGGGAACGCCTTCGCGTTTCAAGAACCAGATCCCAAAAATCGACGCGGCGATGAGGCCGCCGTAGTACGTGAGCCCTCCTCTCCAAAAAGCTGCCCAGGCAAAGCAGTCGCGCTCAGTCGGTTGACAGACCTCCCGCGTGGCGTCCCAGATGCCCGTAGCATGTTCGCATTGCGCGGCGGTGATCTTCCATGCGACTTTCGTCGGGTCGGTGCACAGATGCACGTAGTCCCAGAAGTATCCGTCCGCGAAGACGTGGAGGAGGCGAGCGCCAAGCACGCCAAAAATCACACAGAAGAGCCCCAGGTCGATGAACGTGTCCGGGTTGAGTCCGTCCTGCTTCGCGAGGCGGGCCGCGAGCAAGGTCGCCGCCGCGAAGCCGATGAGCAAGAGCGTGAAGTACGCCGGGATCGGTTCACCGAGGATCTCCACGAGGGTCGGCAGCATTCAGCCAGACTCCAACACGCCGGCTCAGTCGGCAAGGGCCTCAGCGCTATCGCTGCGCGCCTGCTTCTCCCGGCGTCCGTCAACAAAGCCTTCGATTAGGATCAAGGCGACGCCGATCGTGATCCATGCATCGGCGGCGTTGAACGTCGGGTACGCCCAACGGTCATTGAGGTGAAAGCGCACGAAGTCGACGACGTAGCCGAGACGTACCCGGTCTACGAAGTTCCCGATGGCGCCGGCGACGATCAGCGGAACGCTGATGGCGAATAGTCTGCCCCCGCGGCCCGTGATGAACATCCACAACAGCAGCAGGACGGCGCCGGCGGCTGCGACGTAGAAAACACCTGTTCGAACCGGAGTCGGCATGTCGCGCATGAACCCAAACGCAGCGCCGCAGTTTTCGGCATATCGAAACTCGAGGTAGCCATCGATCAACACGATCGGCGGCCGCTGGGCCCGCTGGGGGTAAATCCGGCCGTGCTCGTTGGCCACACAGACAGGGTCCGCGCCTAGCGATGAGGGCTGCGAAAGCCGCCCAAGCGCCCAATGCTTGCTGCCGAGGTCCATGGCCGTGAGGATCGCGATGACGGCCAGGCACAGAAGGAGCGCCTTCGATGAGCGAGGTGTGCGAGTCACGGCGGGCGACTCTAACAGTTGCATTTCGCGGGTCAAATCGACCCAGGTTGAGATAAAAGATTACAATTACAAATATTTACGAAATTGTGACACAAGAATAGTTGCGACTGTATCACGTTGTGTTACAGATGGCGCATGAGTGACGGGGACGACAAGAAGAGCCGCCAGGACGCCAGGAAAGAGCGGGTGCTCCATACGCGTGTGCCTGCCGTCCTCGAGCAGGAGCTCAAGCGGGTCGCCAATGCCTGGCGGGTCCCGGTCTCGAACGTCGTGCGCGCGCTGCTCGAGGACGCCCTCGATACCCTCGAGCACTTGAGCAGGACGCCTGGCGTGGAGGAGGCGACGGACATGCAGGAGTCGGCCGGGGAGCCAGAACAGCCCGCCGATCCGCTCGCGGGCGCCGTCGGCGTGACCTCGATCACCCTCGTGCATGACGCGGTCTGCGGCGTCACTGGAGAGAAGCTCGCCGCAGGGTCCGAGGCCTACATGGTCCTGTTCGATGACCCGGGCCGAAAATTGATCACGGGCAGGGATGCCTTGCCCCAAGCATCGACACCCAACCAGGAGAAAGCCGATGACTGAGCAAGATAAGATCCAATCCACTGTAGAAGAGAACGTCAACGCAGCGATCGATCAGGTCAGCAAGACCGCCGAGAGCGCCGCAACGCTGGGCCGCAAGGTCACGGCGCTGTGGCTCGGAGTCTCGCGCACCGCGATCGAAGCTGCCGCCGATACCCTCGCGACCACCTCCGAGATGATCAGCAGTGTCGCGGAGTCGATGGGCGAGCTTTCCGACCGCGTCGACAAGAAAGCTTAGTCCCAAGCCAGCGGACCGGAGAATGGCCTAGGGACCGGGGTCTTTCACCGGTTCCCAGGCCGTTTTTTTGGTCCTTGGGCGGTTTGGGGGTCCATCGGCCCGTGGGGGAGCCGTCGTCCTTCGCGCAAGTGACGGACGGCGTTGATGCCCCATCGGGTCAAGAAATACGCCGGAATCCCGGCGACTAGGCCGCAGACGAGGGCGCCCATCCAAAGCTCTTCGCCCGTACCTGCGAGAAGCTGGCCCGCGTCCGACCAGAACCCGCTGTCGAGTAAGCGCTCGACGCCACCGTCCTTGAGGGCTCGGCCCGTGTTTCCAAGCCAAGTCTTGATCGTCGCGGGCGTGACTTCCGTGTCTGGATTCATCACCGCCGCGCCAACCGACCATGTGGCGTAGTACAGTGGCACTGCCGTGAACGGGTTGCTGATGAACAAGATCGGGATGCCCGATATCTTGTTTGCACGGAGCAGCGCCGCGAGCGGCAGGTAGATCACGATTTGGAACCCGAGGGTCGGTGTGAACGCGATCATCGTGCCGATGAACACACCCCAAGCGATGCGGTGCGGCGTGTCATCCAGGTGCAGAATGTTGTGAATGACGATCTGCTTGAGCCGCCGCCACAGTTCCCTCGGGCTCATGCGAGGTCACCCCAAGCGCCGCCTCCCGGCGTTTCGACGCGCAAGACGTCGCCTGGCGATACCTCGACGGTGACGCGATGAGCGAGTTGCTTGCCGTTGAGTAGGTTCATGCCGGGAGCCCCTGGACCGCCGCCGCGCATACCATAGGGCGGGACCACGCGCCGCTCGGAGAGCACCGAAACCCGCATTGCCGCCAGGAATTCGAGCTCACGAATCAGCCCCTCGCCCCCAGCGTGCGCCCCCTGGCCGCCAGAACCGCTCCGGAGCTCGAAGCGACGAATCCGTACGGGAAACCGGGTTTCGAGGACCTCCGGATCGGTGCACCTGGAGTTGGTCATGTGGGTGTGTACCCCCGACGCGCCCGGCCGGCGCTCGGTTGCGCCGGCCCCGCCCCCAAGCGTTTCGTAGTACGCGAAGCGATCGTTGCCGAAGGTGATGTTGTTCATCGTGCCCTGGCTCGCGGCGGCGAGGCCGAGCGCGCCGAATAGGACGTCCACGATGCGCTGCGAGGTTTCCACGTTGCCCGCGGCCACGGCACGTTCGGGCTCGGGCGAAAGAAGGGAGCCCTCGGGGATCCGAACGGTCACCGACCGCATACAGCCGCTATTGAGCGGGATCGGTTTTCCAATCAGCACGCGGAGGACATAGAGAATCGCTGCCATCGTGACGGCCCGAGGTGCGTTGAGGTTGTTGTCCAGCGCTTGGTCGGTCCCTTCGAAGTCGATTTCCATGGCGCCGCCGCGCACCGTGACCCGAACTGCGATCCGCGCCCCGTCGTCCAGGCGGTCCTCGAAGCTGTGCTCGCCGTCCCGCAGGCTCTCGATCGCGCGAGCGGTTAGATCGGCAGCGTTGTCCTGGATGTGCTGCATATACGCGGCGACGACATCGATGCCGTACCGCGCGAGAAGCTCGTCGAGAAGCTGCGTCCCTTTCTCGTTGGCTGCGATCTGCGCTTGAACGTCGGCCAGATTCTCGTCGGGATTGCGCGCCGGGTACCGGCCTCCGGTCAGCACGTCGCGCAGGAGGGTCTCTCGGAAGGCGCCGTCCTCGACGACCCGGAGACTCCGCAACACGACTCCCTCTTCTTCGAGGGTGGTCGAGAAAGGCGGCATCGAGCCAGGCGTCAGCCCCCCGACATCGGCGTGGTGTCCGCGCGAGGCGACGACGAACCGCAGCGCTCCGTCACTGTCGTGCATCGGCGTGACCGCCGTGATGTCGGGAAGGTGCGAACCACCCGCCGCGGGGTCGTTCGTGACGAAGACGTCGCCCGGATTCATATGCGGGTGCGCAGCGAGGACGGCGCGCACCGATTCGCCCATCGCGCCGAGGTGTACCGGGATGTGCGGCGCATTGGCCACTAGGCCTCCCTCCGCGTCGAACACCGCGCACGAGAAGTCGAGGCGGTCGCGAATGTTGGTGCTCATCGCCGTGCGCTGCAGCACCACTCCCATCTGCTCGGCGATCGACTTGAACTGGTTGTTGAACACCTCGAGGAGGACGGGGTCGACGCTGGCGTCAGCGGTCTCGCGCTCGACGTTGGTTTCGGTGTCTCGGAGAATCAGGTAGTCCCGCTCGTTTCGAAGGGCGACGAAGCCGACATCGACGACGGTTGTTCCGGTCGCATCCAACACCAGCGCGGGTCCGCGGACCTCTACGCCGATTGGAAAGCTCTCTCGGCGGTAGACAGGCGCTTCGACCAGCGCCCCTGCCGACCAGAGCATCGCGGTGCGCGCAGGTCTGCCCGAGCCAGGCTCGGCGGCAGGGAGCTCCGGTCTGGCTCCACTCAGCTCCACGCTGACGCGTAGCGTGGTGGCCTCGACAGTGTGATCATGGCGCACATACCCGAACTCGCGCCGATGAAGCGTCTCGAACGCCGAGCGCATCGCGCTCGCTTCGCCCCAGTCGACCGTCAGAGCCGTTTCGGTGCCACGGTAGCGAAGCGCAACTCGGCGCCGTACGTTCCATCGAGCCCCTGCGCCAAAATCTCGATCGAGCGCCGCACGCCCGGAGCTCTCGAGGTCCGCGAACGCGATCTGCCATTGCTCGGGCAAGGGGCCCTCCAAGCTCGTGCGCCCCGCGTCTCGCTCGCCGTGCCACTCGAAGTTGGCGACCCCCATCCCGAACGCCGACAAGACGCCAGCATACGGATGGAACACCAAGCTTCGAATCCCCAGCCGCCGCGCGATGAGGCAGGCGTATTGTCCGCCCGCGCCACCGAAGACAACCATGCCGTGCGTGCGCACGTCGTGGCCTCGGCCGACGGATACCTTCTGAATCGCCGCCGCCATGTTCTCTACAGCGACGTGTAGAAAGCCATGTGCAACATCGCTGGCCGTTCGTTCGACGCCCGCTGCTCGGAGAGAAGCAGCGATCTCATCGAGCTTGTTCCGTGGTTTCTCTTCGTTCAAAGCCAACGGAAAACGGTCGGCCGCGATGCGTCCCAGGCACAGCGAGACGTCGGTCAGTGTGAGCTCCTGGGCGTCCGATTTGCCATAGCACAGCGGCCCGGGGTTCGCGCCCGCGCTTTGTGGTCCGACCGTCATCCGCTTTCCCTCGAGCTTGCAGATCGAGCCACCTCCTGCGGCGACGGTGTGGAGCTCGATCATCGGCGCGCGGATTCGAATGCCGCCGATCTGACTTTCAAACACTCTCGACACCTCGCCCGCGTAGCGCGACACGTCGGTCGACGTGCCGCCCATGTCGAAACCGATCACCTCGGAGAGACCAAGCTCGTCTGCGACCACGCCTGTCGCAACGACACCAGCAGCCGGGCCGGATAGCACTGCGTCGCGCCCGATGAAGCCCGACGCGTCGACCAAGCCGCCGTTGCTTTGCATCATGCGCACACCGCCGGCACCGATGTCTCGTTCGAGCTTCGCCATGTAGTGTGTAAGCAACGGCGTGAGGTACGCATTGGCGGCCGTCGTGTCTGCGCGGCCGAGAAGCCCGAGCTCGTTCGAAATTTCGCTGGACACCGAGATGTGCGTGAAGCCGACGTCCTTGGCGAGCGCTGCCACTCGATGCTCGAGCGCGCCATCGCGATACGCATGCATCAACGCGATGGCCACCGATTCGATGCCACGGTCGCGCGCACTTTCGAGCGCCACGCGGACCGAGTCCGAATCGAGGGCGTGAAGGAGCGACCCATCGGCCGTCATGCGGGCGCCGACCTCGATAACCGCGTCGGGGAGCGGTTCGGGTTTTTCGATGTCGAGCGCGAACAACTCCGGCCGCGTCTGATCGCCGATTCTGACCAGGTCACCAAGGCCTTTGTCTGCCACGAGGACGCAGCGGCAGCCGCCCCGCTCGAGGAGCGCGTTGGTCGCCAAGGTGGTGCCCATCCGGACCTCGCTCGGCGGGATCGCCTCGTCGGCCCTGAGCCCCAGAAGCATGCGGATGCCTTCGAGCGGCGCCTCATCCGAGGAGAGCACCTTCGTAACCCTGAGGGCCCCGGTGTCCCGGTCACGGTGAATGCAGTCTGTGAACGTCCCTCCACGGTCGATCCAGAACTGGTGCCGGGGAGTTGGCGGTCGCATCGAGCTTTGCATCGAAGCACGGCCGTTGATGGGGTCAAGAGACCGCTTGCGATCTGTGCGGCGGCGTGCAGAACTCGCCCGTATAGCTTACAAAAGCAGCGCAAATGACCTCCTGAGGCAGACCGGGTGCAATTTTCTGGTTTTCAAATGAGTTTCCTGGACTTATACAGGCCAACGGGTCAAGGAACTTGAGCACGATGGACACGGAAGAATTCACTGTCTCGTCCGTGATACCTGCGAGCCCAAACCGTATATATTCCGCGTGGATGGACGAACGCCATCACGCTGCATTCACGGGAACGCGGGCTACGGTGGACCCTTGGGTCGGCGGTCGAGTCGTGTCCGACGATGGTTTCATCGATGCGACGCATGTCTATCTGGTGACTGGAAGCCGGATCGCGATGACGTGGCGGACCCGGGATTTTCCCAAGGGTACGAACGATTCACACGTCCACATAACGTTCGAGCCAGTGGCCGGCGGCACCAAGGTCGAGGTCACCCACACCAAGATCCCCCAGGGCCTCGGAAAGGCCTGCGAGAAGCTCTGGAAGAAGCTCTACCTGGATCCGATGACCAAGTATTTCGCCGAGCCAGACGCGATGCGGGTGGCCTATGCGGCCGCAAAAAAGGCCGGGCATCTGCCGCTCTCGGGCATCAAGGCGAGTCGGCCAGCCCCGAGGCGCCCCTTCGTGCCCCCTTCGCAGCTTCCGACCGAGGAGGCGGAGGAAGAGGAGGAAGAGGCGAAGCCGAAGAAGACACGCAAGCGAATCGAGTCCAAGACGATCGATCTCCGAGAGCTGGCGCTGGCCCAGGCTGAGGCGCGCAAGGAAGCTGCTCGCCGGAAGGCTGAAACCAAGAAGAAGGCTGAAGCGGTGCGCCGCCAGGCTGAAATCGTCCGCAAGAAGGCCGAGGCCAAGAAGAAGGCGGAGCTGCTGAGGCTCAAAAAGGCGGAAGCCAAACGCCAGGCTGCGGAGAAGAGGCAGGCCGAGCTCGAAAAGAAGAAAGTGGCGGCCAAGAAGAAGGCGGAGCTTGCTCGTAAGAAGGCGGAGGCGAAGAAGAAGGCCGACGTGTTGAAGCGGAAGAAGGCCGCAGCGAAGAAGAAAGCCGACGCGATCAAGCGAAAGAAGGCAGCCGCCAAGAAGAAAGCCGCTGCAAAGAAAAAGGCCCCGGCCAAGAAGAAAGCCGCTGCAAAGAAAAAGGCCCCAGCCAAGAAGAAAGCGGCCCAGAAAAAACGGGGCAAGGCAGCGAAAAAGCGCGGCGCTTCGAAGCAACGGAGCGCGGCGTCCAAAAAGCGAGTGACCCCGAAGAAGCGGAGCATAGCAAAGAAGAAGAAGGCGGTTCCGACGAAACGGGGCAAGGCAGCGAAGAAGCGCGCCAAGGTTACGAAGAGGCGCGTGACGCCGAAGAGGCGCGCCAAGGTCACGAAGAAGCGAGTAACCCCGAAGAGACGGGCCGCAGCCCCAAAGAAGCGCAGCAGGGTCCCCGCGAAGAAGGCCAAGCGTCGTTCGTCGCGACGTTAGTCGAGCGGGGATTCGGCCTGACGCCGCAAGCCGACAAAAAGGGAGTCGAGGGCGCGATGCTCTTCTGCGCGTTCGATGAGGCTGACCTCTTCGAGCTCGCCATCGCCCGGGCACGCAGCGAGCCAGAGCTGCATGGTCTCGAGCGCGGGCAACAGACCCATACTCCGTCCCGGCAACGCGAGCGCAGCGGTCGAAACTTTGGCCTCGGTCAACGCTTCGGCGATCAGTGCGCATGCCCTGGCGGCAACCCCCGCGTCGAATGCGATGCTCTGCCCCAAGCCTACGAGCATCAGTCTTTCGGACTTGAGCTGCGGCGGTGTGGACATCAGTGCTTTCTCGCCGAAACTACCGTCGAGATAGCCGGCCATGAGCTTTCTCGAGAGCGCTCCGCACAGACGCCAGTCGATGAGCCCAGCTGCCCCGCGTAGCGGGCGTTCGTCCGAGAAGAACGGCAGCACGGTGATTTCGGTTTGGAGCGCATCCAAGCTCCGCGGTGCGGCAGCGATGAAGTCGTAGGCGATCAAGACTTGCCTAGCTCGGTGGCGATGCGATCCAAGACTCCGTTGACGAAGGAGCCGCTGTCTTCTGAGCCGAACCGCTTGGCGAGCTCGACGGCTTCGTTGAGCGTGACGCGTTTGGGGATGTCGCCCATCTCACGAAGCTCTACGATGGCGACCCGCAGCACGTTGCGGTCGACGATCGGCATTCGTTCGAGGCGCCAGTGGTGGCTCGCGGAGCGGATGAGCTCGTTGACCTCGTCCTCGTGCTCGGCGTAGGCGCGCACCAATTGGTTCGCGAATTCAGCCCCTTCGGATGGCTCTTCGTCAGCAGTGAGGTGGCCCCAGTAGGACTTGATCGCCTGCGTTCCACTCACGCTCGACACATCCATGAAATACAGGATGTGCAGTGCGGCCTCACGGCCTTTTCGTCGTGATCCCATCGTCCGCAAGCTTCCTGTCGAAGACGGCCATCTCGATCGCCGTCAGCGCAGCGTCGCGCCCTTTGTTGCCGTGCACGCCGCCCGCGCGATCCAACGCCTGGGTCTCGTCGTCTGTGGTGAGCACACCGAAGATCACCGGAACACCGGTGTCCAAAGTGACGCGGCCGAGTCCCAGCGCGGTGCCTTCCGAGACATAGTCGAAGTGCGGCGTGCCGCCGCGAATGATCGCGCCGAGGGCGACTACGGCGTCGAAGCGCTTGCTCTGCGCGAGCTGCTGTGCGGCGTACGGGAGCTCCCATGCGCCGGGCACTTCGACGACGTAAACCGAGTCGTCGGAAACTCCGTGCTCTGAAAAGCACGCCTGGGCGGCCTCGAGAAGCTTGCTCACCACCGCATGGTTGAAGCGAGACCACACGATGGCAAAGCGTGCGTTTGCCGGCGCCGCAAGCTCCGTGGGTGGCTGGTTGCGATCGTCACTCATTTTTCGTCCGGTGGCTGTTGCGTCCGCGCGGGACTCAGCTCGCCCCCGGGGGCAACCTGGAGCTGGTCGACGACATTGAGTCCGTAGGCGTCGAGGCTCGGGATGCGCCTCGGTCGGTTGGTGAGCACGCGCAGCTGCTGAAGCCCGAGGTCGGAGAGCACTTGAGCGCCAAAGCCGTACTCGCGCAGCACCACGCCCGGCTCTTCGGGTGGGCGAGTGATTGGCTCACTGAGGTAGAATGCGAGATCAGTGTCGGGATCGGGGTGTCCAGGCAAGAACAGGATGACGCCGTTTCCCGCGCGCTCGATTGCCGCGACGCAGTCGGCGATGTGCACGCGGTCGCCCATCCGCACCTGAAACGCATCGCCAAGGACACTGCCGCGATGCACGCGCACCAGTGTTGGCTCCGAGGTAATTTCACCGAAGCTCAGTGCCATGAATTGTTCTTCGCCCCCGACTTGGACCCGGTATACGGACGCAGTCCATGCGCTTCCCGTTGGCAGCTCCACCGTCGTCCGTCGAATTCTGGTGATCAGACGTTCGCGTGCCAGTCGGTATTGAATCAGGTCGGCGATGGTGATCAGCAGCAGCCCGTGCTCCTCGGCGAAGGCGAGCAGGTCCGGGTAGCGGGCCATCGTGCCGTCGTCTTTCATGATCTCGCAGATGACGCTCGCTGGTTTCAGGCCAGCGAGCCTCGAAAGATCGGCGGAGCCCTCGGTGTGGCCCGTACGCTGCAGCACGCCGCCAGGCACCGCCTTGAGCGGGAACACGTGACCGGGGCTCACCAAGTCCGCGGGCCCTGCATCATCGGCGACCGCGGTCAGGATCGTCTGCGCGCGGTCGCCAGCGCTGATGCCCGTCGTGACGCCTCTGCGAGCCTCGATCGAAATCGTGAACGCCGTGGAACGCGACGAGCGGTTGTCGTCCACCATCATGGGCAGATCGAGCTGCCGGATGCGATC
>CAZHPJ010000057.1:0-10275 GCA_964534585.1 uncultured Sandaracinaceae bacterium
CCTGTCAAGCATCAGAGAAAACTTGCGTTCCGGTACGCCTTCAGGATTACAATGGTAGGTGGATGGTGTGGAGGGATGGCAAGCCCAGTGAATGATCGAGGCGGCGACGCCTTCCTCGTTCTGCTCAGCGAAGGAGGCAAAGGTCCCGGGCCCAAGTCCGAAGCGCTCGGGGCGCTTGCGTTGCGACCGGTATGGTTGGCGACGTGGGAACCGCGGGCGGAGGGTTTCCGAACGCTGATAAACCCCAATGGTGAAGAGGCGCTCGCGGTGTTCAGCTCCGAGGTCGAGCTCAAGAGCGCAGCGACACGATTCGACTGGCTCGACGCGGACGGGACGATCGCGACGCACAGGGCAACCGGAGGCGACATTCTCCGGCACGCATGGACGCGCGAGTATGCCTACGTCGTGATCGACATCGGCTCGGACCACTCGCTCGAGTACGAGCGCGATGAGCTCAAGACGATCCTGCGAGAGATGGACAGCACCGGTCCATTCCGCACATCGAGGCCGCCACCTCCGCCCAAGCAGCCGGCGGCGGCTAGCTCGTTCCCACCGCCAGTGGAGCGGATCTCGACGATGTACAGCATGGCGCCGAGCCACGCAGAGAAGCTCGATCGCTTGAGCGACTTGCCGACGAAGCCGCACGAGATCCCGCACGACAGCGTGCCACCTGCCAAGCCACATGCCGTGCTAGAGGAGGCGGAGCCATCACCAAGGCAACGCAAGAGCTCGCGACCGGCACGCAAACCGAAGAGCGAGTCGCCCGGCGCGAAGATCGAAGAGGTTCGCGCAAGCGCCGCGAAGCTCGGCGACGACGGAACTTATGGGGCCGCCAGCGTCATCCCACCTGCTGAGCCGCGGTCCATGCCAATCACGCCGTCCATGGTGGTCGGTCAGGACGACATCCACAAAGCCGAGCCGCACCACCCTGTTTACGCCGCCGCACCCAAGCTCAACTCCGATGCGCCGACCGCACCGGCCGCTCAGGCGCTGCCCTCGTTGGCACCTGGAAAGCTGAAGCTGCCCGCGATCGGTCCCGTCGGCGTGAGCCCCTCACAGCCGCACCAGAAGACCGAGCCACCGGCCGAGAAAACAGGCGACCAGCCGACGCAGCAACCGCCACGCATCGGCGCGCCCTCGATCGGCGACGGGATCAAGCTGGTAGACGTGCGCTATGCGCCGGACGAGGCGTTGATCAAGACGCTCGCAGGAATCTTGCGGGGTTATGTCGAGATCGAATGGGCCTCGTACTGCGAGGTCGCGCGCCCAGCTGGAGACCCGAGCCCTGCCGTTGGCCTGCGAATCACCGACAACTATCGGGACAACGTGACCGCTATCATCAAGGATCTCTGCGAAGCCGGCCGCACGCACGACGTGGAAATCGACGTGCTGCTGATCGACGGCCACGACATGCTTCGCAAAGCGCGCGAACGCGGGTTCGTCTTCTACCCTTGGAAGCCCAAGCCGTTTAGCGGTTAGGCGATAGTTTGGAGGCGCGGGGGCAGGACAAACCACCGCCGAAAGCGTCCGGAGGAAGCGCCATGCTAAGAGACCCGAGTGGAACAGGGTAACGCACTTCCAGCCGTTCGAAGCCCTATTCCGGCGGGTGCCGGCCAAGCGTGGGTGGAGCGCCTCGCGGCAAGCGAGTGCCCGGCGCTCACCAGCCGGCGTAAGCGGCGTGAAGAACAGACCGGCTCCAAGCACGACCCAATCGTGTGGGTGGAAGCGCAGGGCGCGAACGTCATCGATGCCGATGGCAATCGATACGTGGACCTCACCTCGGGCTTCGGAGCGGCATTCGTGGGGCACCGTCATCCAGAGGTCGTCGCCGCGGTGAAGCGCCAAGCCGATCGATTGCTGCACGCGCTGGGCGATCTGCACCCCTCGGACGTGAAGATCGAGCTCCTCGAACGGCTTTGCGCGCTAGCCCCTTGGCCGAAGGCGCGCGCGATGCTGTCGCTGAGCGGCGCAGACGCCGTAACGGCGGCGCTCAAGACCGCCGTAATGGCGACCGGTAAGACAGGCGTGGTCGCGTTCGAGGGTAGTTATCACGGCTTGACGTATGGTCCGCTGGCGGTGTCCGGGTTCGCCGAACGCTTCCGTGAACCGTTTCAGGGACAGCTGCAGTCGGGGGTTCACTTCGCGACATGGCCCGAGCGCGATGCCAGCGTCGACGCGACGCTTCAAACGCTGCCTCGAGACTGGAACAGCATCGGCGCGGTGATCGTAGAGCCGATTCAAGGGCGCGCAGGTGTCCGCCTACCGCCGTTCGGATTCCTCGAAGCTCTCAAACGATCATGCGAGAAAAACGACGCGCTTCTGATCGTCGATGAGATCTTCACCGGCGTCGGCCGTTGTGGCGCTTGGTGGCGATCGGTCACAGACGGCGTGACCCCGGACGTCATCTGCGTCGGCAAGGCTCTAGGCGGCGGCTTACCGGTCAGCGCTTGTATCGCGAGCGAAGACGTGATGCGTGCATGGGGCGCCTCGGACGGCGAAGCGATTCACACGGGGACGTTCTACGGAGACCCACTGGGCTCTGCGGCAGCGCTCGCGACGATCAACCTGATCGAACGCGAGCGCTTCGCCGACAGAGCCGCCAACCGGGGCAATGCGTTCGCCGCCACACTACGCGCCGAGAGGCTCCCCAGGGTTTCGGAGGTAAGGCACGCCGGTATGATGCTCGGTCTGCAGTTGGCGGAGCCGGAGCAGGCACTGACCGTCACCCGTATGCTCCTCGAACGCGGGTATCTCGTGCTACCGGCCGGTATGAAGGCCGATGTCCTCCAGTTGGTGCCGCCGGTGACGGTCAGCGACGCACAGCTCGAAGGCTTCATCGCGTCGCTGCGAGACGTTCTGGAGGCGCTTTGAGCGCGCGGGCTACATTGCAGGGCCGTATCCAGGAGCTGATCGCGAGCTTCGAGGCTGGCGAGCAGGTCGAGACCACGACACGGGACGCGTTAATCGAAGACCTCGCCGCATGGCAAGCCAACCGAATCCCTGCGTACGGTCGATTGCAGCGGCACGGTGCATGGCCTCCTGCCCTACCCACCGACGTCTTCCGGTTTCGACGGATCGCGGCGCATCCGGCAGAGGAAGACCTCCGGGTGTTTCGAAGCTCCGGCACGACATCGTCCGAGCGAAGCGTGCATGTCTATTGCGATCTCGGTTTGTATGATCTTGGCGCACGCGTCGCGGCCCGCCACATGCTGTTTCCAGACGTCGACAGGATGCGGATCGTCATGCTGGCGCCGCATGAAGACGAGGCCCCGGACTCGTCCCTCGAGTACATGTTGGCGCGGTTCGCTGAATGGTTCGGGACGAAGTGCACCTGGGTCTGTAGCCGTGGTGCGCTCGATCTCGAGCTCCTCACCGAAGAGCTGTGCGATGCGGAGGCCTCAGGCGAACCAATCGCGTTACTCGGCACGTCGTTTGCCTTCGTGCACGCAGAGGACGGTCTGGGCGACCGCCGATTCGAGCTCCCATCGGGGAGCCGCATCATGCAAACAGGCGGCTACAAAGGCCGGTCACGCGAGGTTGACCCAGAGGTTCTGCTCGCGGCGATTCGCGTTCGGTACGGCGTCGCCACGCCATGGATCGTCAACGAGTTCGGAGCTACTGAGCTCAGCTCCCAGATGTACGAGACGACGCTGCGCGAGCACATCGACGGATCCGCGGGGCCGAGGCGACTGTGGGTCCCCCCGTGGGTTCGCGCCACACCGGTCGACCCCGACACGCTCGAACCGGTCGCAGGGGAAACGGTCGGCATTCTTCGAATCGACGACACGGCGAACCTCGACTCGGTTTGCTGCATCCAGACCGCGGACCTCGCGCAACGTCTCGACGACGGCATCGTGGTGCTGGGCCGAGCGCTAGGTGCCACGCCACGGGGCTGTTCGCTTGCCGCAGATCGGGCCTTGGGGGCGGAGTGACCGACGACGCTTCGGCCGTTCGTGAGCGCGCGGCCTCAGTGCACGACGCGGGTACGGTGCTGCTCGCTGCAACCATCGAGGAGCGCGCCCGTTGGCTCGCCCGGGCGGCAGCAACTCTCGAGCAACAGGCACACGACAAGCGCGACGCGCTATCCAGAGCGACCGGATTGAGCGTTTCCATGATCGACTGGGCGACCCGCACGACCCTCGGCACCATTCGGGAGGATGCGTTGCTCGCATTGGCGCAACAAGCCCGAAGCACAAGCGATCAAGCGCTGGACCCGGTCGCGATGCTGTCGGTCGTCCTCGCAGGCAACGTGTTCACCGCCTCGGTGCGAGGCGTCGTCGTCCCGCTCTTGTTCGGGGTTCCAGTGCTGGCCAAAGCATCTTCGAAGGAGACGATGTTCACGGCGATGCTCAAAGATGCCCTTCGAAGCGCCGACTCTCGGTTGGGAGCGTCGATGGATTTGGTTACTTTTCCGGGAGGCGATATCGAGCGCGAGGCTGCGCTGATCGAGCTCGCTGAGGCGGTTTCCGTGTACGGCGGCGACGAGACGATTGCGGCTATGAAGGCCCGTCTCGGCGACGCTTCGTTGATCGCGCATGGGCACGGCGTGAGCCTTGCGTATTGCGGAACTGGCGCCCTCGACGATGCGCACATCGACGACACGATCGCGGGCTTGTCGCTCGACATCTGCGCATATGACCAACGCGGATGCCTGTCTCCTCAGCTAGTGTACGTCGAGGAAACGCCTCATCAGTCCGTCGCCAACTTCGCCAAGCGTCTCGCTGACGAGGGCCTCGGTCCCATGAGCCGCACGCTCCCGCGTGGCCCCTTGCCAGTGCCAGTCGGCGCCGCGCAGGCACAGTGGAGGGGAATCGCTGAAGTGGAAGGGACGCTGGTGCGCGGCGATACCTACGCACTGTCGATTCGCCAAGCGCAACCAATACGGTGGAGCCCCGCCTATCGAAACGTGACCCTCGCCCCGGTGCGCGGACTCGATGAAGCGTTCAAAGCAATGGCACCGATCGGTTCGAGCCTGAAATGCGTCGGCACGGATGCCGCATCCATGTCGGACGTCCGAGCGAGGCTCACGCAGAGCCCCCAACTCAGGGCATACGCATGCGCCATTGGCGCGATGCAGACACCGACGCTCGACGCGCCTGCCGACGGCCGCCCAATCTGGCACGGCCTTTTCCGACACCAAGAGACCAACTCGGCCAGCTAGACGCCGATGAACAGCCGCTGCGCGAAGTTGCGCTCGAGCTTGGCGCCGAAAATCTTCGACGCCGCGCCTTCGATGTCGTACTCGATGCGCTTGAAGTGAAACGACCGCGAATCGCTGTCGTACACCGTGTAGCTGGCACGGTTGTCGTAGTCGCGGGGCTGACCGACCGAGCCAACGCTGACGATGTACTTGGTGCCATCCTTTAGCGAGAAGTCTTCGGGCGGGAGCTCCTCGACCTCGCCGGGCCGAAGCGCAAACACCTTGCACAGATGAGAGTGCCCGATGAACGTGATGTGACCGAGGTCGTGCCAGATCGGAAGGCACTCCGCCGCCTGATCGGGCGCGAAGATGTATTCAAACTCTTCGAGGCGAACCGGCGAGCCATGGCAAAGGTCGACGCCGATCCCGTCGAGGCAGTGCTTGTACGGAAGCTGCTTGAGCCAAGCCATGTTCTCGGTCGAGAGCTCCCGCGCATGCAGGTCGAGCGCTTGGCGAGCGGCCTCGTAGTAATAGGAGTAGTCCATCCGGCTGGCCACGGCGGCGTCATGGTTTCCGAGGATCGTGACCTCGGCAACCTCCCGCACGACGTCGGCGCACGCGTTCGGGCTCCCACCGTAGCCGACGACGTCGCCTAAACAGTAGTACTCGTCGATGTCCTCGGTCCCGTAGGCCTCCATGACGGAAGACATGGCCTCGAGGTTTGCGTGTACGTCGCTGAATATGCCGAGCCGCATGATTGAGTCGCCAGTTACCCCGAATGCTCCATCGTACACGAAAGCTCGTGCTCGGTCGAAGTACCATGCAGCAAGGAAAGCTTCTCTAGCGCCTCCCAGTTCGCGTGAATCTGGCCATCGTCGAGCCCTTGTGCGGACGCGCCGGGCACGATTTGATCGAACTGCCGTGTGAGCGCAGCCACCAACTCTTTCGCATCGGCGGCCAAACCAAACCGCACCGCTTGGAGCACCAGCACGTTCGACATCGCCAAGCCGAACCGCAGCGCATCGGCGACGACCCGTCGCCTCGAAAGCTCGAACATGGTCCTCGGGACGCTCACGACCATGAGGGCCTCTTCCATCCTCTCCGGGCTGCTCCACGCTTCCAGGCGCTGAAGCCGGCGGAGAGCCTCTGCGGCAGTCGGCGCGTCGTCCTCGAGCACGAACGGGTGCCCACCCTGTTCGATCGGGGGTGGGGCCAAACGGCACGCATCGACAACGCGTTTCCAGTGTTCGGGCAGAGGCTGCGGGGCAAGCTCGGCGCGCCCGATGATCATCTTGGCGTTGGCAGCGCGTGGGGCTTCGATGCGGAAGGAGCGCAGAAGCCGACGTTGGTCGCTGTAGACGATGACGGTCGCGTGGAAGTCTCGCCGCAGGAGCTCCAAGATGCGGCCGTCTGCGGAGCGCGCCGGGTTGAGATATGCGCGCCGCACGGCATGACCTCTCGTGTCGCTTAGCGTCAGGATGCAGATCGGCAGCTGGTCGACGGTCTTGAGCTGGACCAGCAGGTCGCTGCTCGCCTCCGCGAACGCGTCGTGGTCGTCCGCTCCCACCTGGACGAAGATCCAGAGCTCCTCGTCGTCGATCAACGGCGCTAGCTCGCTCGAAGCGCGGGCCCAAAACCCAGCGGGCGGCAGCAAGCCCGCAAGGCGGGGGTAGTAGCTTGCAACGACGGAGTGCCTGTCCACCGGCTCGAGCTCGGTGATGTCGACCTCCATCGCCTCCGAATCGTCGGCGTAGCTCGCGAGACCGTGGGGCCCATACACGATGGCGAAGTGCCGCACGTAGTCGGGCACGTCCTGTTCGTGCTCTTTCATGAGCGAGTCGAGTAACTTGGCTCGTTCCGCTAACTCACGCCGGCGCGCCCCGTCGGGAATCACCAGAACGAACCGCTGCGCGTCGGGGTCGTGGTAGATGAACGGCACATCGACGACTCCGCCATCGTCGAGCCGATGTAGAGTGCCTGCGATCGCCGGCTCGCGTAGTTCTGGATACTCCGCGACGTTGACGACCCGGAATACCTCGATCTCGAGGGGCTCGCGGTCCGTGCGGAACACGCGAACCCGCTCCATGCGGGTGCGACCCGAAGGCCCGGTGTAGGGTTGGTGACTCAACGCAGCGTCCGACTCCCGAACTAACGCATTCATCGCCCGATGGCCAGTTTGGCGAAGCACGCTACTGTGCGGATACGATGGAAACCAACACCGCCGTGATGGACCTCGCAGTGGCGTGCGTGACCTCGGTCAGGAACGCCACCGGGATGGAGCTGGACCTGACCCAGGAGACGCTCCCGATTCTCGATCACTATGCCACGCTCGTCGATTCCCCACGCGACGAGGTCGCCTCGCTCCTGGCCCCGATGGGCGGAGCTTACTTCGGCGAGCTCTTGCGCCGCCAGCTCGAAGATGGGCAGTGGGTGACCGACCCCGAGGACTACACCGAGTGGCGACTGCGTTTCGAGCGATGCTCGCTGACGTTCAATCCGATCGGCGTCGCGCTGGAGGCGCTCCTCGGGCAGGACGTCCCTGACTGGGGTGCCGAGTTGCAGACCGCTCCCGAGGATCAGCTCCGCGTCCGAAACGCGCTTCGAGTCTTCGGCGATGTGCGTGATCGCGACTACTACACCTTCAGCGTGCGCTTCGAGGCCATCGAGCAAGCTTATCTGGGTTTGCTGAATAATCCCGCGGGCATGGCCCCTGAGCCTTGACATGAACCGGCCGGCCTCCATATTTCCCCAAGCTCCTGGAAACACACACGTTTTCGAGCTTGCAGCGTGATGAATTCACAGACATCAGCAATCGAGCAGCCAGCGTGTAGCGAGCTTCTGACGACGGGCGACATGGCACGCCTCTGCGACAGCACGCTCCGCACGGTGCGCTTCTATGAGCAGGAAGGGCTGATCGAGCCCGAGCGCCGGAGCGCGTGCGGCCACCGGCTCTTTTCCGGACGTGAGCTGCTGAAACTACAGCTCGCCCTAGACCTCCGCGAGGCTGGGCTGTCACTGCAGAACATCAAGGATCTGTTTTGCCTCAAGTCCGACTGTGAGTGTCCCGAAGAAGCCAGCCAACGGATGTCCAACGTGTTGACCGAACAAATCGACGCCATGCAACACAAGATTGCGAAGCTCCGGAGGCTGCGAGAGGAGCTGACTGCGATGGTGTCCGTACTGACAGAATGCCAGTCCTGCGATCAGGGCAACTTCCCGCTCGCCTGCGAGAAATGCGACGTGCTCGGAAGCCCACAGTTGCCGCGAGCATTGCAAGTTCTCTGGCGCGAGCCCGAGTAGAGCTTCTGATGGAATGGCAACCGAGCAGTCCACTGTCGGCCGAGGAGCTGGCAAGGCTTCCTGTGTTTCCTCTACCCCGGGTCGTTTTCTTTCCCGGAACGGCGCTTCCACTGCATCAGTTCGAGCCGCGGTACACGGAAATGATCGAGGATTGCATCGACAGCGGCTGCACAGCGATGGCCGTGGCCTTGCTCGCGCCCGGTTGGGAGGACCAGTACGAGGGGAACCCGCCGATCCACGAGATCGCTGGCGCGGGTCGGATCGTCGCCCACCAGCGCCAAGCCGACGGGACGCACGACGTCATCTTGCACGGCCTCAACAGAGTCCGCCTCGAGGAGCTGGTGAACGAAGGCCACTCGTATCGCTGCGCCCGCGCGGTGCCGGTCGATGATTTCGGAGCCGTCGCATCTTCCGACATCCTTGCCATGATGGCCTGTGCGACGCGGGTTGCAGCGAAGGTCCGGGAGCGGCAGCCCGATTTCTCCCTACAGGTTTCGGCCGAGCTCGCCCCTGGGCGTGCGGCAGACATCGTCGCTGACCAGCTCATCGTCAGTCCGGAGAAACGTCAGAGGATGCTCGAAACGGGTGACGTCAAAGAACGCGTCGCCCTGGTGACGGAGTCTGTCGCCTCACTGCTCGCGCAACTCTCTGACACCCAAATGCCGTCCTGACCCCGTAAACACAGCGCTGTGTGCTGTCCATGGGGTTCCGCGCCGCAGTCGTGCAGGCACGGAGCTCATGATTGCGGGGGCGGATGGAACGTGCCTCCAGCGTGTGGTACCGAGGCTTGTCACATGAGCGATTCAAGCCAATACAAGCCAACTGTGAAGCGGTATGCCGAGGCTGAAATGCCCTCGCGCTTTGGGCCTTTTCGGGTGGTCGTGTATCGCGAGATCGACGGGGACAAGGAGCACCTGGCAATACTCGTCGGCGAAGTTGAAGGCGCCGTGGACCTGCTGGCCCGCGTGCACAGCGAATGTTTGACAGGGGAGGCTTTTCACTCGCTAAGATGCGACTGCCGCGACCAGCTCGACTTGGCGCTCGAACGCATCCAGGCCGCGGGCACCGGCGCCGTCCTCTACCTTCGGCAAGAAGGACGCGGTATCGGCCTCGGCAACAAGATCCGGGCTTACGCCAAACAGGATGAGGGCCTCGACACGGTCGACGCGAATCTCGCGTTGGGCTTCGAAGACGATCAACGCGGTTACCAGGTCGCGGCCGACATGCTGCGCGACCTCAACGTCCGCTCCGTGGCCCTGATGACGAACAACCCGCGCAAGGTCGAAGGCCTGGAAAACGGCGGCATCAAAGTCAGCCGCCGCGAGTCACACGAAGTCGAGGCCCACGAGCACAACCGAGGCTATCTGAAGACGAAGCAGGACCGGTTGGGACACCTGGGAACCAACGGCAACACCGACTAGCGCCCACACTGGCGCTGACCTACCCTCCCTCGCGTGACCAAGACGCAACTCCGCACGCTGTGCATCTGCCTCATCGCGCTCTCCGCGCTCGCGGCCTGCAGCGAAACCAAGACCAGCATCCCCCAGAGCTATCGCAACCCAGGCTATGACCAGACGGTCTTCAAGAAACTGCTCGTCATCGGGGTCGCTGAGAATCAGGAGGGCCGGCAGGCCTTCGAAGACGCCGTCGCCAAGGCGATCATGAACGAAGGCGGTGGGGCGCAGGTGAGCTGGGGTCTCTTGCCGCAGAGCATTCAGCTAGGGGAAGACGAGATTCGAGCTGCGATCGAGGGTGGCAACTTCGATGGCGTGCTCATCACGCGCCTGCTGAGTGTCGACAAGGATCAAGAGTACGTGCCCCCGAAGGCGTACAAC
>CAZHPJ010000058.1:0-10185 GCA_964534585.1 uncultured Sandaracinaceae bacterium
ACATCCGTAACGGCCTCCAGATGGAGTGCGTCGGGTGCGCGGCTTGCGTCGACGCCTGTGACGAGATCATGGAAAAGGTCGGGAGGCCTCAGGGGTTGGTCCGCTACGACTCGTTCAACGGCCTCGCAGGCGAGCCCAAGCACTTCGGAACGCCGCGCCTCTTTTTCTACGGAGGGATCGCAATGCTGTGGCTCATCGGGTCGGTCTTTGCCTTTGTGCAGAGCTCCGCGTTCGAAGCCAACGTCCTACGACACGAAGCTGCGCCCTTCTTCGTCGTCGACGGCCAGGTTCGTAACTCTCTGCGGATCCACCTCGTCAACAAGACGGGCGACAAGCAAACGTTCGTCATCGAGACCGAGTCCGAAAGCGGCATCGAGTACATCATCCCGCAGACGCGCATCGAGCTCGAGTCCCTCGGAAGCACCTATCTCCCGATTCTCGCTATCCTCCCAGCAGACGAGATGCGCCCTGGGTTGAAGGTACAGCTCACGATCTCCATGGAGGGACGCGACGACGCTAAAGCCAGTCGCTTGATCGAAGCGCCGTTCGTCGGCCCTAGCTCGTAACTAGCTCGTCACTAGCCCGTAGCGGGCGCGCGCTAGGGCACCGACATCACGATCGCGCCGCTCTTGTGCACGAGCTCGTGAGACACGCTGCCGAGCAAGGTTCGGGCGACCGCGCCTTTGCCCGTCGTGCCGCAAAGGATGAGAGGCGCATCGAGCTCGCGAGCCAGCGCTACGATCGCATCCGCCGGCTGGCCGCTCACCGCGTGGCAATGCAGCACGATGTCGTTGGTCTTGACCGTCCCAGCAGTCCGCATCTCGAGCAAGTGGCGCAGGTCATCGATTTCATTGCTCGCAGCGGACGCGTCGGACTCGCGAGAGTCGAGCACCGTCACGACGTGGACGTCGGCCTTCAACTGCCGGCCCATGAACACGGCGAGCTCGAACGCTCGGCGCGCCGGATCGGAGAAATCATAGGCCACAACCAACCGTGGAATCAGTGACACGGGTTACTCTCCATCTTTCGGCTTGTTGTCACAGCGGCCACGCACCACCAATACGGGACAGGGCGCGTGACGTACTACGCGCTCCGCGACGCTGCCGAGGAATGCTCGGGAGAGCCCGCTTCGACCATGGGAGCCGAGAATGATGAGGTCGGCTCCCTCGTCCTCGGCCATTTCCACTAGGGCCCGTCCGGGAGAAGGGTGCTGAATGACGCTGAGCTCCACCTCGGAGACTCCTTTTAGAAGCTCGGCGGTTTTTCCAGTGAGCGTCTCGCGAATCGCGTCCTCGATCTCGACGCGAATGCTCCGCTCGAGGAGATCGGGGCGCGACCAGACGACAGGGGGGACGTTTGGCGTTGGATCGAACACATGGGTGACCAGCACGCGCGAGTTGAACATCTTGGCGTAGAGCGCGGCAGCTCGAAGTGCTTCGTCCGAAATATCGGAGAAGTCCGTGCCGACAAGAATAGTTTGTGGCTTGTCCATGGGTACTCCCTTGCGTATCAAGCTTCGTGCCAGGCGATTCACACGGTTTTGAGGCTGGAAGCATAGCGAGAAACACGCAGGTTCTGCGAAAGATTCCGACGCGGCGCAGAACTTGCGCGCCCATGGAAGGGAAATACTGCTAAACCTTTGGCGCAGTCCTTGCAAAACCTCGAGTCACCTATGCCCTACGGGAGGAGAACATGAGCGACGAAGCGTTGATGCCCTCTGAAGTTCGTCGAAAGGTGCTGAGTCAGCACAGAGAGATCGAGCAGATGCTTGCGGAGCTAGAGGCCGGCGTTGCCCAACTCGGCGAGGGAAGCGTGGATGCCGAGCAGGTCAAGCGCGCGGCATACGCCCTGCGCGGTATCCTAGAGCTTCACATGAATTTCGAAGAGGCCCACATGATGCCTGCAATCCACGAAGCCGACGGCTTCGGCCCCGAACGGGTCCGTCGCCTGCTCACCGAGCATGCCGCACAACGCAAAGAGCTGGATCGTCTGGTAGATGGGATTCGGGAGGCCAGCTCGCCCGTTGACCTCGCCTCGGGCGTGAAGAAGCTCGCCAACATGCTGCGCACCGACATCGAAGAAGAAGAGCGCGAGTACGTGACCGACAAGCTCCTTCGGGACGATATCATCCCCACCGACACGTTCGGTGGCTAGCTTGCCCACCATCGAAAGGACGGGAGGCTCCACATGCAGATCAAACAGATCCTAGTGCCGACGGATTTCTCAGAAAACGCCCAGCACGCGGCCAGCTATGCCATCGAGCTGGCCACGCTATGCTCCGCCAAGCTCCACCTTCTGCACACCCCGGTTATCCCGACGTATCTGCTGATGGACCTGTCGTATAGCCCGGGCCCGGAAGCTGTAACTCGCATCCTCAACGACTCGCAGGAGGCCATCGATGAGCAAGCCAAAGGCATCGCAGCTTCCGGCGTAGAGTACTTCACGGCGATTCGTGAAGGAACGGTCCACGAGGTGATCCGTGACTATGCCAAGGAGCACGATGTGGATTTGGTCGTCGTCGGCACGCACGGCCGGACCGGCGTCTCGAAACTGATGTACGGCAGTGTGACTGAGCGCGTGCTCAAGACGGTCCATACGCCGATCATCGTCGTCCCACCCGAGGGCGGAACGGCCCCGAGCTCGATCGTCATTGCCTACGACTTCTCGGCGCCAGCCAAGCGGGCCGCCAACGTCGCTCGCGCGATCCACGGCCTCTGCCATGGGCCGCTTCACCTGGTTCACAGCTATCTCGATGTCTGGGGTGAGTACACCGACCGGGGCGCTGTCGTCGGAGAGTCTGCCGAAAAGCGTCGCAAGGCGCTGCGTCTTGGGCTCGAGGAGATGCTTCAGACCGATGCCAAAGAACTATTCTCCATCGATGCGCAAAACATCCAGACCCACCTGGTTACGGGAGACACGGCGGAGAGCATTCTGAGGGTCGCCGAGGACGTCGGCGCAACTCTGATCTGCGCCGGAACTACGGGCAAGAGCGGCATCGAGCGCCTCCTCATCGGCAGCGTCGCCAGGCGACTCCTTCACGACAGCAAGATCCCGCTGCTTCTCATCCACGACGATAGCTGAAGCTGCAGTGTCTTGAACGAGCGCCCGGACAGCGCATGATAGGGGCATCATGGTCGGGCGGGTCATTGCACTGGGGCTGGCGATCGCTTTGTGGAGCGGTTGCGACTGCAAGCCCAGGGGCGTCCCACAGGATGCGGGCCTGCCGGAAGGCTTCGAGGAGGTCATGAAAGAGCACGCCGCCCTCTCGATCGTGGCGCGAAATGCGCTAATTCAGGGAGACCTCGCGGTCGCACAGCAGTCGATGCGCAAGCTGACATTCTTCATGGAGCACGTTCCCTTCCCCGAGCAGGGCAAGGAGTACGCGCGAATCACCCGGGAGCTCGCGGGGCAGGTGCGGGAGGCCGGCGACCACGAAGAGGCTTGCATGGCCTTCGCTCGCCTCTCGTACGCATGCGGGCAGTGCCATCATGCGCTCGACCGTGGGCCTCCGATCAAGCTCGAGCCCGCACCGCAAGGCGAGGACCTGAAGATGCACATGCAACGGCACAACTGGGCGATCGAACGGATGTGGGAGGCACTGTTGAGTGACTCGCCCGCGGCGTTCCAAGCCGCCGCTGGGGTGCTGGCCGAGTCCCCGCTTCATGGACCTCGGGCTCCCGACCGCGAGAACCCTCCGGGTACGACCCGACTTGCCTACGAGGTTCACGACCTCGCGTTTGCGGCAGCGGTCGAGGGCAAGGCACGCGAGGACGAGTACGTCCCGAAGCCGGGCGAGCAGGTCGAAGAAGAGCCGACGACTCGAGGGCAAGCGGAGATTTTCGGGCGCCTGTTGTCGGCCTGCGACCAGTGCCACACCTTGGTCGACGCAAAGCCAGCGTTGACGTCCCAGGAGCGCAGAGGGGGAGCGCCGTGAGGTCCTTGCGCCGTGCTCTGGTCCTCGGAGGCTGTATTGCCGCGCTCGTCACCGCCTGCGCGAGCGGCCGGGTGCGAGGCGCTCAGGGCACCGAGATGAAACAAGCGGAGGAGTACGAGCCCCAGAAAAAGGTGGACCCTCCGGAAGGGAACATCTTCCGCGAGACAGACACCTACCCGATACTCGAAATCGATCTCGAGCGGCGCCGCCCGCCGCCCGGTCCAGGGCCTGAGCCTGAGCCGGAACCCCAGCCCATATCCGAACGCGGAAACGCCCCAGAATAGCCAAACTGAGATGTCCAAACTCTGCTCTGCTGACGAAGCGGTCAACCGCGTCAACTCCAATCAACGCGTGTTCGTGCATGGCGGGGCGGCGACGCCCACCGCCCTGGTAGATGCCCTGGTCAACGAGGCGCACCGCCTACGCGATGTCGAGCTGATCCACTTACACACTTCTGGTGACGCGAGCTACGCCAAGCCGGAGTACGCTCGGTCGTTTCGTGTGGCAAACCTGTTCGTCGGCCACAACATGCGCCACCAGCTCGATGGGAATCGCGTCGATTACCTGCCGTGCTTTCTCTCCGAGATTCCGCAGCTGTTCCGTTCGGGACGCCGTGCGCTCGATATCGCCCTCGTTCAGGTGTCGCCACCCGACAAGCGTGGCTATTGCAGCCTGGGCGTGTCTGTGGACGTCGCTAGGGCGGCGGTCGACTCTGCCAAGGTCGTGATCGCTCAGGTCAACCGTCACATGCCGCGGGTGCACGGCGACGGCTTCGTGCACATCGACCAGCTCGATCGGCTGGTCGAACACGATGAGCCCCTGCCTGAGGTCCCTGCCCTGCCGCCGAGCGAAGAGGAGCGGGCGATTGGGCATCATGCCGCGGACTTGGTGGAGGACGGCGCCACCCTCCAGATGGGGATTGGAGCCGTCCCTGATGCCGTCTTGGCCTCCCTCAAGAGCCATCGCCATCTGGGGGTTCACAGCGAGATGTGGTCCGACGGCTTGCTGCCTCTGCTCGAGTGCGGCGCGGTCGATAATAGCCGAAAAGCAGTCCATCCCGGCCGAACCGTGTCGGGTTTCATCGTCGGAACGCGCCGCGTGTACGACTACATCGACGACAATCCAACCATCACGCAGTACGACATTGGGTACGTAAATCGCGTCTCGGTCATCAACCGGAACCCCAAGGTGACCGCCATCAACTCCGCGGTCGAAATCGACCTCACGGGTCAGGTTTGCGCCGATTCCATCGGTCACCGGGTGATCTCCGGTGTCGGCGGGCAAATGGATTTCATTCGTGGCGCGATGACATCAGAGGGGGGCAAGCCGATAATCGCGCTGACGAGCCGCACCTCGAAAGGTATCCCCCGAATCGTGCCAACGCTGCGGCCCGGCGCTGGCGTCGTGACGACCCGGGCACATGTGCGCTTCATCATTACGGAGAACGGTGCCGTCGACCTTTATGGGAAAACACTCAATGAGCGCGCTCAGTTGCTGATCTCCATCGCACACCCCGACGACCAAGAGACGTTGGAGCGGGCGTGGCGCGACGCGCGGGTCTAGAGGGCTTTCGACCCAGCCTCGAATTGGGCCTAAGGGGAGTTTATCGTGATTCTGCCGAGTTGGTTTCCGTCTCGCTCCGACAGCGCATCGGGGCTACGTCTTCTCACCAAGGCGCCGGGAAGCGAACAAGACAGTGCCGCCGCGTCGACTACGCCTGACAGTGAGTGGTTGACCAGCAACGCAGGCGGATCGTTTGCCATGGGGACCATCGATCGTTGCCCTCGCCGCAAGTACCACGGTCTGCTCACCGTTCGCGAGCCTGGCATCGGCGAACCGCTCAACATGGTCGCCGAAGTCGAGGAGTGGTTTGAGATAGGCGACGAGACGGTTGCACTGCACAGCTACGATTGGGGCAACGTGATCGAGCCGAACGGCGTCGACTACCTGACTCGCTTCGAGCCGCTACCCCGTTGGACCTACCAATTCTGCGGACTCACGGTGACTCGTGAGGTTTGGCTCGAAGACCGGGCTGACGCGGTCTGGGTTCGGTACTCGATCGAGGGGCTGACCAAACCGGTCGACTTGAGGCTCCGCCCGTTGATCCGGTGCCGTCCGATTCACGAGCTGACGTTCGCCAACCCTTTCATGAACGGAGAGCTCGACATCAAAGACCGCGAATCGCTTCACGTGGTCATGTATCCCTACAAAGACGTGCCGGCATTGGTCACGAGCCTGCATGGCGCTGCGGGTAGGTTCCAGGCGGACGGCCACTGGTACGAGGGGGTTCACTACGAATGGGAGCGTGAGCGCGGCTACGACGACGCAGAGGACCTTTTCACACCGGGCGAATTTCGCATCGCCCTCGAGCACGACGGCGCCTTCTGTATCCGGCTAGGGACGACGTCAGCCGCCAGCGACGACCCCCAGGTGCTCAGCTCGGTGCTCGGCGCACGCCGATCCTTCATGAAGGAGCTCGACGACGCAGCCGATGCCTACTTGGTCGAGCTCAAAGGCGAGCGCACCGGGGTCATCGCGGGGTATCCCTGGTTCGGCGAATGGGCGCGGGATGCCTTGATCGCCCTGCCCGGCCTGTGCTTGGCCCGAGACGAAGTCGACAAAGCGCTCGGGATTCTCGAGTCGCTGGCGGACCGCCTCGAAAACGGCTTGGTGCCCAACATCCCCCGAAGCGGCGACGTGCCGCCGAACGCCGAGTCGATCGACGCGTCACTTCTGTTCATCCGAGCAACCGCCCTCACCGCCAAACGGACGCGAAGCCGCCGCATCACCGCCCTCCAAGAGGTATGCCTCGACCTGGTCGAGGGAATCGGAGACGGCGCAGACCCCCGAGTACGCGTTGACGCGCAGGGTTTCTTGTTCGTCGATCACGGGCCTTGGGCGCTCACCTGGATGGATGCGCTCGTGGACGGTTGGCCCGTGACACCCCGTCAGGGCTATGCCGTCGATCTCAACGCGCTTTGGTTGTCGGGGCTGGGGAACGCGCTTCGGTGGGCAAAGAAGCTGCGGCCGGAGCTCGTCGAAAAGTGGGGCGAAACGGCAAAGAAACTATCCGATCATTTCGAGGAAAAGTTCTGGCTTCAAGATCAGGGCTTCTTGACCGACACACACGACGGACACCACCCCGACCGACGACTGAGACCCAATCAGCTCTGGGCTCTCGCGCTGCCCGGCGTACCGATCGGCAAGGCCCACAGGAAGCAGGCACTCGCAGCGGTGCGCGACAAGCTCCTTACCCCGGTCGGGTTACGGACGCTTTCGCCCGACGACCCGGCGTACCAAGGCTTCTACCGTGGCGGGCAGGTCGAACGGGATCGGGCGTATCATCAAGGGACTGTCTGGCCGTGGCTTCTCGGCCTGTACGCCGATGCAGTGGCAGCGATCGACGGTCCCGACAGAGCCGCGGAAGAGATGATGCCCGTGCTCGCAGCCCTTTGCACGCACTTCCGAACGGAAGGCTGCATCGGCCAAATCGGTGAAGTGTTCGACGGAGACGCGCCCCACCGTCCCGGAGGCGCACCCGCTCAAGCCTGGAGCGTCGCTGAGGCGCTCAGAGTCGCAAAAATGGCGGGTCCATGAAAATCCTGATGCTGGGCTGGGAGTATCCTCCCCACATCAGCGGGGGCCTTGGGACGGCCTGCGAGGGGCTGACGACGGCTCTTGCCCGCCGGGGCATCGAAATCGACTTCCTCGTGCCCAAGCTGTACGGCGAGGAGAACGCCCCGCATATGCACTTAGTCGGTGCAGCCTCCGCGCAGCCGATGATCCAGCCGCCGGTCGAGGCGCCGGACCCGCTCGCCGACTTGATCGCCGCGGAGCCTGCGCTCGCCACTGACCCGATTTTCGTGGCCGCCGCCGAGGCCGCGTATTCCCAAGCCGTGCGAGCCTCCGAGCCCGCTGTGCGCATGCTCCGCGTGCCCGCAATGCTGAAACCATATCTGAACCAGGCGACCTATCGAGAGCTCGTCACGACCGGCGCGCTTCGAGAAAGCGCGGCTGCCGAAGTCGCGGCGACGCAAATCGTGCACCCGCTGCCCGATCCGCCGCACGAGGTCACTCGGCTGGAGCACGTCCACGTCCCCGGAAACGACCTGCCTTTCGCCGAGGAAGCACAAACCGAGGCACACTACGGCGAGGACCTTTTTGGCGAGGTCGCGCGATACGCGATGTCGGCGACTCGCCGGGTGCACGGGCAAAAATACGACTTGGTGCATGCGCACGACTGGATGACTTTCCCTGCGGGGATCGAAATTGCGCGCCGCGCAGGAGCGCCGCTCCTGGTCCACGTTCATAGCCTCGAGTACGACCGCGCCGGCCGCGGAGCGGATCGGGACATCGTTGCGGTCGAGCGCCAGGGGCTGGAAAGCGCCGCGCGCGTCATCGCAGTCAGCTACTACACACGCGGGTTGATCAACCGCGTTCATGGCACGCCCCTCGACAAGATCTCGGTCGTGCACAACGGTGTGTATGCACGCGAGACGGTCGAGGCCTACACTGAGCAACGTACCTCGGCTGGCCCGGTTGTCCTTTTCCTCGGCCGCGTCACGTTTCAGAAGGGGCCTGAGTACTTCGTTCAGGCGGCCGCACGTGTCCTCAAGCACGTGCCCGATGCGGTGTTCATCATGGCAGGCTCCGGCGACATGCTTCCGCGCATGAAGGCCCTGGTGGAAGACCTCGGCCTCACCGAGTCGTTCCGCTTCCCCGGTTTCGTTCGTGGCGCCGAGCTCGAACGCACTTTCTCAACCGCCGACGTCTACGTCATGCCGTCAGTCTCCGAGCCATTTGGCATCGCTCCCCTGGAAGCGATGAGCTACGATCGGCCAGTCATCGTGTCGAAGCAATCCGGCGTCTCAGAGATCCTGCGCAATGCGCTCAAGGTCGATTTCTGGGACGTCGACAAGATCGCGAGCCAAATCGTGGCGCTCTTGGAGCTCCCCGAGCTCAGGCGGGTCATCGTCGAGCGCGCACGCGAAGAGATCCGGCACATCCACTGGGATGCTGCCGCGGAGAAGCTCGTTCCCGTCTACGAGTCGGTTTTAGGTGCTTGAGGTGAGTCATGCCGTCAGTCTGTTTCTATTTTGAGGTGCACCAACCGTATCGGCTGAAGCCGTACGGCGCGCTCCAGGTGGGGCGCGACCACGAGTATTTCGACGAGAAGCTCAACGCTGAAGTCCTACGCAAGGTGGCCAACAAGTGCTACCTGCCGGCCAACGAGTCGATGCTGCGTCTCATCGAGCGGACCGACGGGCGTTTTCGCATCTCCTACGCGGTGACCGGCGTAGCTATCGAACAGATGAGGCTCTACGCGCCTGAGGTGCTCGACAGCTTCGTGCGGCTCGCCAGAACCGGCGCGGTCGAGTTCATCGCCGAGACTTACTATCACAGCCTGGCTGCCCTCTACGACAAGGACGAGTACCGCGAGCAAATCGAGCTCGAGATGAAGCTCATAAAGTCCGAGTTCGGACAAACGCCGCGCGTCTTCCGCAACACGGAGCTCATCTACAACGACGAGATCGGACAGTTCATCTCGGACCTCGGATTCGAGGCGATGCTCATCGAGGGAGCAGACGACATACTCGATTGGCGAAGCCCGAACTTCGTCTATCGCGTGGCCGGCCGCGACACGAAGCTGCTCACCAAGAACTACAAACTGTCGGATGACATCGCGTTCCGGTTCTCGAACCAGGCCTGGGGCGAGTATCCCCTCACCGCCGACAAATTCGCCCGCTGGGTCCACGGGCATAGCGGCGCGGGCGACGTGATCAACCTCTTCATGGACTACGAGACGTTTGGCGAGCACCAGTGGAAGGAAACCGGGATCTTCGAATTCCTCGAGCACCTTCCGGACCTCCTCTTCAGTCATCCAGACTGGGACATTCTCACACCGAGCCAGATCATCGACCGGTATCCCGCCCTCGGAGACCTCTCGTTCCACCGAACGGTGTCGTGGGCCGACGAGGCACGGGACGTTAGCGCGTGGCGAGGCAACGCCATGCAGCAGCGTGCCTTGGTGGAGATCTACGCTCTGGGTCCGGCGATCCGGAGGCGCAATAATTCTCACTTGCTTGCGCTTTGGCGGCGCCTGCAGACTTCCGACCATTTCTACTACATGGCCACGAAATCCGCCTCCGATGCTGAGGTGCATGACTATTTTAGTCCTTACGAGGGGCCGTACGACGCGTTCATCCACTATATGAATGTCATGAAAGACTTGAACCTCTCGGTGCTGGCCC
>CAZHPJ010000059.1:0-10112 GCA_964534585.1 uncultured Sandaracinaceae bacterium
TGCATCGCGAGCCTGACAAACGGCCCGACACGGGCGAGCAGAGCGTTGAGCGGTACGTGGCAGTGGGTGTGGAGCAAGACACCCTCGGTGCTCGGCGGGTGCCGCCCCGTCGACATGGCACAGCAGATCTCCCTAAAGCGATGGGAGATCCTGCACCGCAACGTGGTGACGTCCTGGACGGTGCCATCCGAGGTCGTGATCGCGCGTCCCGTTTCCTCGGGAGGATGAGCTATTCGGCTTCGCAGGTGGTGTTCTCGAGCTCGTATCGCGACCGGTCACGCTGATCGATCAAAACGCAGTCTTCGCGGTTGACCACCAAGCGAAACTGCATGGGGGCTTCCATGTTGCGGCCCTGAGTTGGGAGGCTCTGCATGTTTCGTGGCGGGCTGCGCTCGATGATCAGCACGCTGCTCTCCGTCAACGCGTCGTCTGCAAGCGTGACGTTGGTATTTAGGGCATCGTTGACGGCGCGCTGCAAGGCGGCACGGCTCGCGTCATCGGCGTTGGTGATGCGAGCCGCTCTGTCGTGGTCGGTTGCAACCGTTCGACAGCCGCCGACGCCAATCGCGAGAGCAGCAACCAGCAAGAGCTCGCTCATCGTCTTGTCGCTCACGGCAACATGATCCTATTCGTCTTCCAGAGAGATTTCGGCACGATTCCGTCGGTGGCGTTTGGCTGTGTGCTGGACTTGCTCAGCACACCCCCCGTGGGCTCGGGCGGCGCGGGACACGTTTGAGTAGCGCGGTAGGTTAGCGCGGCCGCAAGGCGACTTTCACTTTGATCGCCAAGCGCGGCGGTGAAGTCATCCGCAACGGAACAGCCCGGAACGACGGCACCCACGTCGGTCTGCGTATTGGCTGGCGAGAATCCGTCGGTGTAGTCCCCGAAGTCCTTGTCGTTCACGCCTCTGAACTGGATGGTGAAGTAAGTCGTGCCACAATTGTCTATTGGATAGAAGCCATAGGGTTTGCCACAGGTCGTCGATCCGATCTGAATGACTTCGACATCGATGCCGCGCAGGCCATTCATGACTGCTTCACTTGCTGAACAGGTGGATGGACTCGTGATGACGAAGACGCGAGGCAGGTCCAATGTCGGGAGCGCCTGGTCCGGCGGCGCTTGGAATGGTGGGCCCAGAGTCGTGTCGTAAAAAGGTGTCGGCGATATCGACTGGCCCGTCACAGGATCGGTGTCTGGATGCTTGTCGTTGAACTGAGTTAGCTCGAACACGCGCCCGGCCGTCGCCGCTGGCCCGGCGATCATGTAGGCCAGCTGGCTGGCGATGGCCAGGAAACCACCGCCGTTGTAGCGGATATCGAGTACGAGGTCGTCGATCCCGTCACCTGCAGCAAGTTGGTTGACGGCGTCTATGAGCGCCAGCTCGGCGGTGGCGATATGATCGTTGAACAGCATGTAGCCGACGCGCCCTGTTTGCGTATCGAGGACCCGCACGTTCTTTACAGGCTCCGACTCGACGACGGCAGAGGTCATCGTGACGGACCGGCTACTTTGCGAGCCGCGATCCTGGATCGTAAACGCATGTGTTTCGCCGGCTGCACTTGGGAACAGAGCAGCATTCAACGCGGCGACCCCGGCTTGGGTGTTGGTGTCGACGTCGACGCCGTCCACGGCGAGAACCTTGGCGCCACGTGCGAGATCGACTTGGGGATCCGTCGCTGGCGAGCTCGGTTCGGTGTACGCGACGAGCACCTCGCGTGGTGGGACAAAGGAACGTAGCGCCCATTGTACGCCGTAACCTACGGCAGCACCGGACTGGGAAAGGCTGAACCATGCGTCGGAGTCGATGGTAAAGTGGAATTTGTCTTTCGGCTGGCCAGAAGGAGTGACCGCGTTGGTCTTCAGCTCGTTGAAATACGAAATCTGACTATCGAACAGGCCCGGGTCCTGGTCGATGATTTCGTCGTACCAGAGGTAAGTGTCGTTGCTGAATGACCGGAGGAAGTCGTTTTCGTCCCTGGTCGTACCCTGGACATCGGGGTACGACTGGTTCGTCGCCGGATCGATGCCGCTTCGAGGCGTCTCACATCGTGCCTGAAACATGGCAGCGGTCTCAAATACGCCAAGCTGCCAGTCGGAACCACCGCTTCCGCCGCCACCAGGCCAGACGGCTGTGGCGCCATCACCACAAGCGGCCGTCAAGACAGCCGTCAAGACAGCCAGGATGGCAAGCGGCGCGCGGCGAGCTGGGCCCATTCTTTGAATTACGCACATCTGGGCGTGATGTCGACTTTCATCCAGCTCGCGACTGTCCCGATGATCGGCGTGCTCAAGCCCTTTTAGTTGACTGTGTGTGGCACACCGTCGGTCGCGTCCGTCGTCACGAAACGAGCGATCTCCTGGGCCAAACGCCCTGGCTGATCCTCGGCGACGAAGACATAGGAGTCCTCGATCCGCTCGAGGCGCGCGTTCGGGAGGTCTTCGCAGAGACGCTCGGCGAGGGATACGGGGAACGACCTATCCTCGGGAGTCCACAGGATCAACGCGGGGCGGTCGAACGACCTGAGCTCCTTGGCGACCTGCAAGGTCAACGCCGAGGACATCGTGCGGACGAATTTTTTAAAGTCGCGTCGAATGCCGGAGCTCGTCGCGGCGGGCTCGACGTAGCTCTTTGCGATATCGTCCGGTATGCCCGATTTGGCGAGCCACCCGTAAGCGATCGGGAGGCCGCGAAGGACCTTCGCGTGAAGCATTCCCTGGGCAAGCACCGTCATCAAACCAGGCACGACGGGCAGGAGACGCAGATAGCGGAAAAGTAGCGGAGGGAAAATCTCGTACGCATCACAGGTGGTCAGCACTAGGCGGCCGATGCGCTCCCCGTGACGTGCAGCGACGATCTGCGAGATCGCGCCGCCCGAATCGTTGCCCACGAGGGTGACGTCCTTGAGGTCGAGGGCCTCCAAAAAGTCCGCGACCAGCTTGGCCACCCCCTCGACGCTCAAGTCCGCGTCCGGTTTCATGGGAGTTGGGTGTGACCCGAGTGGCCAATCGGGTACGATGCACCTTGCGGAGCGAGACAGCTCTGGTGTCACTTTGCGCCAGAGCTTTCCGTTGACGAGCAATCCGTGAATGAACACGATGGGCGGACCACTTCCGACATCTTCGTAATGCAGGGATCCTTGGGGGAGCTCGATCGTGGGCATGGCGAAACCTCCAGGGCGCATAGTAGACCCAAAGGCCATTTTCGAGACGGGTTTTGATGCGCCGCTGCAGGAAAGCCGGTGTTTATATTGGCTATCGGCTTCATGTGGTGATTTAATATGTTGTGTCCTAACCGGCGAAGGAATCATCCGATGAAAAACACGCTCATTATCATGGTGCTTGCCCTCTTTTCTTCCGTGGCAAGCGCGCAAGACGTTTGCCCCGAATTTGCCAATATGGTCCATGTCATCAGCGCTGACGGCGCTAGTAGCAAGGAGTTGGCTATGGAAAAGGCGGTAGCCAAGCAGAAGAAGAAAGGGATCTACAGGGGCCATGACAATAGTGTTCGTCTGGAAGGGCCCAACGCTAAGGTTTCCGTCGCGGCTTCTCAGGCCTTTGCCTTCAAACCGTTCAGCGCAGCTGTTCATCCTAACCAGCAGATGAAGCTGTACCCCTTCAATACAAAGAAAAAATTTAGAGAGCTTTCGATTGGGGGTACGAACATGTGGGGAGGCAGTAAGAACAGAAAATCTGAAGACAGCTCCATAGAGTTGTCCTTCGAGAAGATCGGCGAGGGCTGCTACAAGGTGACCCCGGGAGTTACATTGCCCAAAGGAGAATACGCTTTCAGCCTCGGTGCTTCGCCTGATGTAGTTGGGGCCAGCGCCGGTTGGGGTTCCACCGTCAAGGGCCAAGTGTGGTTCGGCTTCGCCATCAAGTAAGACCGCGCCGCGTGAGCCTCGGCCCGCTTCAGGTTATTGAACGACAGCTCGCCGGTCGCTTTTTAGAAGCATGCCCCACCAGCGGTTGAAAGGATGGACCTCTCGGACGCGCTCGTCTCCGCGATAGATCGGGCGGCCCCGGTTGGCCCAGTCGAACAGACCTCCTGCGAGGTTATAGACGTCGTCGATTCCTGCGTGTTCGAGCTGGTCGATGATCGCCGCGCTCCGGTAACCGATCGAGCAATAGACGACGACGGTGGCGTCGGAAGGAATCAACAACCCATCGACGTCCGGGTTGCCGGGGTCCACGGACCGCGCGCCCCTCAAGTGGCTCACGGCGTATTCCTCCGGTGTGCGAACGTCTAGGATCACCAGGTTTCTAGGCGATGAGCCCTCCATCCAGAGCGAGAGTGTTTCGCCGTCGATCCACTCGCCGTCGGGGAATTGAGCCGAAATCAAGGCTTTCCAAGAGCTAGGCTGTGTCGCCATGATCGCGGCGAACGCCACAAGGACAACGGACAGCCCAACGACCCACTTCCAGCGGCTCGTCGGCCGCCCGACTTGCCGAAGATGGTAGGTCATGCGCCCGACCACAGGGGCAGGCTTTCGCGTCTTTTCTGTCGCGCGCGATTCAGATCCCGGCGAAGCTCGGTGCCGTTCAGCTCGCACATGCTGACCATTCGCCCGTCGACAGGCACCTTGAACGAACAGGCCGCCAGGCGGTTTCGACCGGCCTCAGTATGCAGCTCGTGCCGGCTCATGAAATTGTGCACGACGATGACGATGGGGTCGATGCGACACTCCTTTCCTGTCAGGAGTGCTCGCACAAAGCGCGGAAACCAATTCATGTTCCCGTCCCAAAGGCGATAGGCGCCGTAGGCTGGCCATTGCCAGAGATACTCGGGCGACCGCGCGAACAGTCGCAACACTCGCCCCAAGAGCTCCGCATGGTCCACGCCGTCCGTGTAGAACCCCATGAAGGCGCCAGCGCAAAGGCGATCGAAGAACAGGTGGTCGATCGCAGCGTGCTCGCGCTTGACTTCCATCACGCGCACTTCGTCGCCAAAGCGAACCACGAACGCCAAACACACGGAGTTGCAATCAGGATGCCCCATGACGAACGTGTGGGGATTCATGGAGTGACCGATGCCTTCGCATACCCGATCCCAGACCTCGGTGCTGCTATCGACCGAACGGACACGGGTGCGACCTACATCTGCAGCGGGGTGGAAGCTCACCATGCGAAACGCGTCCGAATTTTCGACTAGCCAACGCGTAACCGGCGCCACTGCGTGCAGGTTTTGCTGCGTGACCGTGAAGGTGTGCGCTGCTTTGAGAGTCCGCCTAGTCGTTCTGCGCGCCGTCCGGATGAGCTCTGCGAAGCGATCACGGACTACCATGAGGTCGTCCTCGGTGGTGTCCTTGCCATACCGCAGTCGGCCCCGTTGGGTCGTATCGATGTGAACGCCTACTTTCTCGAGGCCCGCCTCCATGAGTGTCCGAAGGTACGAGGAATCTCGCATGAACGTCTCGCCGTGCGTCATGACCATTGGATCGAGGCCGATCGCACGCGCGTACCGCACGACTCGCGCGAGCTCCTCGGCGGGCAGCAAAGTGACTTCGCCGGCAGTGAGCTGCACGTTGCCCGCAGGCCCGGCAAAGGCTCGGATTTGATCGAGTTGCTCAGCGATTCGCTCGAACGGAAGCGGCGGCGTTTGGTTGGCCGTTTCGGGCAAGTAGCAGGCAGTACACGAGAAGTCGCACGCTTCGTGCACGCCATGAGTCGCCGCGCAGGGGGTCGTCCCTGCGCCGAGCCACTGATGGCGAATCGCGCGCACCTCGGGTGGCAGCTCTCGAGAGACACGCTGCGCGGCGCGGGCGCGCTCCTGGCTCTCCGTCGAGTCGAACGCCCCCCTGCAGAATCTGCTCAACGCTTCGTACATTGTGACCGGCGCGTTGTCTTAGCACAGGTTCAGGCTCTCCTAGGCTTCCGGAGCTTGCATCTGGGCTCCTCGGCACCAAGATCACACGATGGCGTCACTTCCTGAGCTGCAGACGACGCGCAGACAGTCCTTCAAATCGCGCCGTCTACCGCTCGCGCCGAGTGATCATCAGCTGGCGCAGCTCCGTCGCGTGTCCCTCGAGAAGACGTTCCGAGAGGCGCTCAGTTCGGAGGGACTGTGGCCGCTGAGACCGACTAAGGTCGAGATCCTTCAGATCAACGTCGGCAAGCTCTGCAATCAAACGTGTCGGCACTGCCACGTCGATGCTGGACCCGACCGCACCGAGGTCATGTCGAGGGAGACAGCCGAGGAGTGTGTGGACGTGCTCCGGCGTTTCGCCATCCCCATCATGGACATCACCGGCGGTGCCCCGGAGCTCAACCCCAGCTTTCGATGGCTGGTCGAGCAATGCACCTCTCTCGGTCGGCATGTCATCAATCGTTGCAACCTGACCATCTTGGAAACCGGGCCGCACCGAGAGCTTCCGGAGTTCTTCGCGGAGCATGGAGTGGAGCTGATCTGCTCGTTGCCCCACTATCAATCGACTTGCACCGACACGCAGCGCGGCGAAGGAGTGTTCGAGAAGAGCATTCGTGCGCTTCGACGACTCAACGCGCTCGGCTACGGCGATGGTCGATCAGGCCTTCGCTTGGTACTGGTGACCAACCCGGTAGGCGCGGCCCTGCCCGGGGCACAGGCCAGCCTCGAGATCGAATGGAAGCGCGAGCTCAAGGCACGCCACGACGTGTCGTTCGATGAGCTCTACACGATTACCAACATGCCGATCAGCCGCCACCTCGAATGGCTGCAGCAAACCAACAACCTCGAAGCGTACATGCGCACTCTCGTCCAAACTTTCAATCCTCGAGCGGCTCACGGGGTCATGTGTCGCAGCATGGTTTCTGTCGCTTGGGACGGCCGGCTTTACGATTGCGACTTCAACCAGATGCTCGAAATTCCGATCGCCGACGCAGCCTGTGCCCACATTCGCGACTTCGAGCTCGCCGCGATGCAGGCGCGTGCGATCGTGACCGACCGCCACTGCTTCGGGTGTACGGCGGGCACGGGGTCGAGCTGCGGAGGCGCGACCGCCGAATAGTTGGCGTGACTCGCGACTTTCCATCGGGCAAATTGAACCACGTGTCAACGGCCAACGCGGCTCAGCGTCGGTTCAGCTTCGCGGCCAGCTCCGTCGGATCCGTCACCGGCGCCTCACAAAGGAAGCGCCGACACACATACGCCGTTCCCGTACCGTCGATCTGCGGGCGGTTCTCCAATAGCGGTAACACCGCTTCGTCGCTGTTGCCTTTCGCGGCTACGACTTGAAACGGCCGGTATTCGCTTTGGATGACCTCGAGCAACGGCGCCAACTCGCGCGCATTCCCAACCAGCGCGACCTCTCGCGGCTCGCTGAACAGGAAGATGGCGGCATTCAACCACTGGCCGAAGCCCGATGGGTATTGGGCCATGAACTTGGTCATCGTGCGGGTGCTTTTTTCGGCGACCTGCCAGTAGTCGTCGTTCCCTGTCAAAAGGCTCAACTTCAACAACACCGTGGCCGCGACCGAATTTCCGCTCGGGGTTGCATTGTCCTGCAGGTCTTTCGGACGGTGGATCAGCACCTCATGGTCATCCGAGGTATCGAAGAAACCGCCGTTTTCGTCGTCGCGGAAGTGGGCGAGCATCAGGTCGGCGAGCTCTCGTGCCCAGGCGACCCAGCGCGCGTCGAAGGTGGCCTCGTAGAGCGCTAACAAACCGTCAGCCAAGTAGGCATAGTCCTCGAGGTACGCGTTGTACTTGGGCTCCGATCCGGCTTTCCACGTTCGAAGGAGGCGCCCCGATTCTTGCCGCATGGTACGGCGGAGGAACTCGGCGTTGGCGATGGCCGCTTCGACGTAATCCGTTCGGCCAAGCGCATGGCCGGCCGAGGCGAAGGCTGCCAGCATCAAGGCATTCCACGAGGTCAGCACCTTATCGTCGAGGCCTGGCCAAATTCGCTTGGATCGTATCTCGTAAAGCGTCGCCCGCGCGGCCGCCATACGGACCACGAATTCGTCGGGGTCGACGTCGAGTCGTTTGGCCATACCCCTCGGGTCGAGGTGCAGATTCAGGATGTTGTGCCCCTCCCAGTTGCCCTTGTCGGACACGTCGTAGACGCGCATGAACGCGTCGACGTCTTCGCCGAGCGCGTCGCGAATCTCGTCGGCTGACCACACGTAGAACTTGCCTTCGACGCCCTCGCTGTCCGCGTCTTGGCTGCTGTAGAAACCGCCGTCTTCATGACGCATCTCGCGCAAGACGTAGTCGAGTGTCTCCTCCACGACGCGTCGGTAGAAACCGTTGCCGGTAACCTGCCACGCATGAAGGTAGACCCGCGCAAGCTGCGCGTTGTCGTACAGCATCTTTTCAAAGTGCGGAACCAGCCAGCGGTTGTCGACCGAGTAGCGGGCGAAGCCGCCGCCAATCTGATCATACATCCCGCCTTGCGCCATCTTCTGGAGAGTCTTCTCCACCATCGCGAGGGCATTGGAGTCTTGGTCGCGGATGTGTTGGCGAAGCAGGAACTCCAGCGTCATCGGCTGCGGGAACTTCGGCGCTCCCCCGAAGCCACCCCAGGTGGCGTCGAAGCTCCCAGCTAGACCTCGCAACGCGCTTCGAAGGACATCGCTGTCAATCGCGCCTTCGTCAAGCCCCGCGCTCGACAGGGCGCGCAACTGCTCGGCAACTTCACCCGCGCTGCTGAGGACGTTTTCCCGATCGTCGTTCCAAGCCTGGATGACACCACTCAGGACTTCTCGGAAGCTCGGCATCCCGTGCTTCGGCTCGTTCGGGAAGTAGGTGCCGGCGTAGAAGGGCTTGCCGTCCGGCGTGAGGAACACCGTCATGGGCCAACCGCCCCGCCCAATCATCGTGTTCACCGCCTGCATGTAGATGCTGTCGATGTCAGGCCGTTCCTCCCGGTCGACCTTCACGTTGATGAAGTCCACGTTCATTTGCGCAGCGGTAGCTTCGTCTTCGAAAGACTCGTGAGCCATCACGTGGCACCAGTGGCATGCCGCGTACCCAATGCTGAGCAGGATCGGCTTGTCCTGCTCCTTTGCGAGCTTCATCGCCTCCTCGCCCCACGGGTACCAATCGACGGGGTTATCCACGTGCTGCAACAGGTAGGGGCTGGTCTCGTTCTGCAAATGGTTTGCCATGCGCCCACACTCTAGGGGCCCTACAACCGCGCGGTCAACGACGGCCGGCTCCGGTTCAGGGGCCGCAACCGGCACGGAACGCGCGTGCTCTCCGTTACGTGCATTAGTCAACCAAAGAGCGCCGCTGGCACACCGATGCGCCTCAGCGGCTCGGCGAAATCGTCGGGGACGGCGCTCTCGAACGTGACACGTTCGCCGCTCGTCGGGTGCAGAAAAGACAACAACCGCGCGTGGAGGGCCAGCCGGTAGAGATCGAGCTCGGCGCGATAGCGGCGGTTGTCAGCGCCGTTTCCATAGTTGACGTCACCGGCGATGGGATGATCGATGCGCCGCAGGTGGCGGCGGATTTGATGACGCCGACCGGTGCGCGGCCGCGCTTCGACGAGCGAGAGCCGCGCATCAGATACGAACAGCGTCTCGTACTCGGTTACCGACTCTACGTCTGGACCGCCCTCGCGCTTGGCCATGGGGCTGTCGATCACGCCGCGTTCTGGTGGCGCGCCGCGAACGAGTGCGAGGTAAGCTTTGGATACGGTGCGGGCGCTGAACGAGTCCTGAAGTGCCCGGGCGTGCTCCGATGAGAGGGCGAACACGAGCACGCCACTGGTCGCGCGATCGAGGCGATGGACCGGGTACACCCACCGACCGATCGCGTCGCGCGTGAGATTGAGCGCAAACGTCGAGCCCTGATCGTCACCACGATGAACCGACAGGCCGGAGGGCTTGTCGACGACCACGATGGCCTCATCGCGATAGAGCACCTCGATGGACGTCGGAATCGGCGGCGGACGCGCCGCGCTGGGGTCGACACAAAGCATGCGCTCGCCTTGTTTCGCTTTTCAAAGGGATTGTCCATCCGAAAATGGTTTCCCAGGTTGAGGTCGCCGGCTAAAGACTGCGATCTTTCCAGGTTCAGATTCGCATCCGTTGTCCGTTACTCTACCGTCGAGAAGTTAACCACGTTGCCACCCGGGGCGAGGATTCCCGAAATCTTGACGTTGTCGCTGCCACCGGGCGTGCTCGTGTAG
>CAZHPJ010000060.1:0-10074 GCA_964534585.1 uncultured Sandaracinaceae bacterium
AGCGCCGAGGGCAAGAAGGGCGGCGAGTTCTACACCCCGCGCTGCGTGGTCAAGCTGCTGGTCGAGATGATCGAGCCCTACCGGGGCCGCGTCTACGACCCCTGCTGCGGCTCCTCGGGCATGTTCGTTCAGTCGGTGGAGTTCATCCGCGCCCACGCGAGCGGCAACGGCAACGGGGGTGCGGCAAGGGCCGACATCTCGATCTACGGCCAGGAGTCGAACTACACCACCTGGCGGCTGGCTAAGATGAACCTGGCGATCCGCGGCATCGAGGGCCAGATCGCCCACGGCGACACCTTCCACAACGACCGCCACCCCGACCTCAAGGCCGACTTCATCCTCGCCAATCCGCCCTTCAACATCTCCGACTGGGGTGGCGAGCGGCTCAAGGACGACAAGCGCTGGAAGTACGGCACACCGCCGGCGCGCAACGCCAACTTTGCCTGGGTCCAGCACATGGTCCACCACCTCGCGCCTGCGGGCGTGGTCGGCTTCGTGCTCGCCAACGGCTCCATGTCGTCCAACCAGTCGGGCGAGGGCGAGATCCGCAAGAACCTGGTCGAGGCGAACCTCGTGGACTGCATGGTGGCCCTGCCCGGCCAGCTCTTCTACTCGACCCAGATCCCGGCCTGCCTGTGGTTCCTGGCCCGCGATCGTAAGAACGGCAAGTTCCGCGACCGCCGCGGCGAGGTGCTGTTCATCGACGCCCGCAAGCTTGGCCCGCTGGTGGACCGCACCCACCGCGAACTGACGGGCGAGGACATCGAGCGCATCGCCCGCACCTACCACGCCTGGCGCCTGCCTGCCGGTCAGGCAGGCGGTGAGCAGGACGCCGGCGAATACGAGGATGTCCCCGGTTTCTGCAAGAGCGCGACGTTGGAGGAGGTCCGCAAGCACGGCCACGTGCTCACGCCCGGCCGCTACGTCGGCGCCGAGGCTATCGAGGATGACGGCGAGCCGTTTGCGGAGAAGATGAAGCGGCTCGCGGCGACGCTGCGCGAGCAGCAGGAGGAAGCCGCGAAACTGGATACCGCCATTGCCGCCAACCTGAAGGAGCTTGGGTATGGCGGGTGAGTGGCGCGAGGAAACTCTTGATCGGCTCGGGGGAATCGTTACGGGTAAGACGCCGCCGTCGGGCCGCGCAGATTACTTTGGCGGCGACATTCCGTTCGTCACACCAACGGACTTTAACGGCCGACGGGTCATAGACACCACAGCACGCCGCCTAACCGAGCGTGGTGCGGACGCGGTAAGAGGGTCTCGTATTCCCGCTGGCGCCGTCATGGTCTCTTGCATCGGCTCAGACATGGGAAAGGCAGCGATCGCTGGCCACGACTCGGTCACCAACCAGCAGATAAACAGCATCGTCGTCGAGTCCGGTAACGACGCCTTGTTCGTCTACTACAATCTCAGTACCCGTAAGTCAGAAATCCGGGCCGCAGCAGGGGGCTCCGCGCAACCCATACTGAACAAGACGGCGTTCGGGCAGTTTGACATCCTTCTTCCTACCCTCCCCGAACAACGCGCCATCGCCCACATTCTCGGCACGCTGGACGACAAGCTCGAGCTGAACCGGCGGATGAGCGAGACGCTGGAGGCGATGGCGCGGGCGCTCTTCAAGTCGTGGTTCGTGGACTTCGACCCCGTCGTCTACAACGCCGTCCAGGCCCGCAACCCCATCCCCGACCGCTTCTCCGAACGCGCCGCCCGCTACAAGAACGACGCCCCAGGCCCCGTCCCCGCCGATCTGCTCCAACGCTTCCCCGACGCCTTCGAGGACTCGGAAATGGGGGAGATTCCGGAGGGGTGGGAGGTGAAGCCGATCGGAGATGTTGTCCGCGTCTTCGGCGGCAGTACGCCCAGCACAAAGGTATCCGAGTATTGGAACGGCGAGCATTGCTGGACGACCCCCAAAGACCTTTCCAGCCAGGTGGCCCCTGTTCTCTTGGACACTGGAAGGCGGATTACGAAGGAAGGGCTGTCGAAGATCAGCTCGGGCCTGCTGCCGGTAGATACGCTCTTGCTCTCATCCCGAGCACCAGTCGGTTATCTGGCTATCACCAAAGTGCCGGTAGCGGTCAATCAAGGCTACATCGCGATGCCACCGAATGGCCGGCTGAGCAGTTTGTTCCTGCTGTATTGGTGTGGAATCCATATGGATCGGATCAAGGAGCGCGCAGGCGGCACAACATTCCAAGAAATCAGCAAGAAGAACTTCCGGACGATACCTATCCTGGTGCCCACAATGAAGGCCGTCACGAGGTTTAATCAAACGGTCGGTCCAATGTTCGAACGCATAGTCTCAAGCGAGAGCGAATACCGTATCCTCGCCGCCCTCCGCGACACCCTGCTTCCCAAGCTCATCTCGGGCGATCTGCGGATCAAGGATGCTGAGCGTTTCCTCGGGAAGGTGACGTGATGGTACGAGCGTCTTCCCCCAGGCACAGCGAAGGGCTGAAAGCCGCGCGCCTGCTGATGGTGCTCAGCAGCATCTCGCCGCTGTTCATCTTGTGGGCGATTCGCGGGAACAGCCTGATCGCCGACCGCTGGTTCGTCGCCTTTTGCGCGCTGATGGTCGTCTTGCCGAACGCATTCCTGTGGCTGCGGATCCGAACGGCCAAGAAGCAGGCCGACAAGCGCGACCTCATCGTCGGCACGGCCGAGGACCACCGCGACCACATCCTCGTCTACCTCTTCGCGATGCTGCTGCCGTTCTACTCCCAAGACCTCGGGACCTTGCGCGACCTCGGAGCCACCTTCGCCGCTCTGGCGTTCATCGTGTTCCTGTTCTGGCATCTGAACCTGCACTACATGAACTTGATCTTCGCGGCACTTGGCTACCGGGTCTTCACGGTCTACCCGCCCGCCGACGGCAACCCGCTCTCCGGCAAGGCGCGCCAGGCCCTCATCACGCGCCGCGTCAGCTTGGCCGCGGGCAACCGGCTTGTCGCCTATCGACTGAGCGACACCGTGTACCTGGAGGCGGAGGCATGAAGCTGGACTTCGATCTGGAGCGGGTCACCGTCACTGAGTTCGGCGTCGGAATCGACGACGGCGACGAGCAGACTTTCATGGCAGTCCCGGTTGATGCACAGGTGCAGGCCGCGCTGCGCGAGATGGTGCAGGCGACCTGGGATGCGATGCAGAGCGACGAGGACGGGCCCGCAAGGTACGACCCGTCGGAGAAGCATGGGAGTACGGAGTACCTCTTCCTTCCCGTCGGCGATGATCTCGCGTCGTCGGTCCGGGATCTGCACGAAGCGACGAATCTCGATGTCGTCACTTCGGCGTTGGACGAACCCTCCGAGGTGTTTTGCTACTTCGTTCGCCTGACGGACAAGAAGAAGCATCGCCTGACCGCCCTGCGCCGGGCGTCCCAGTTCAAGGGTGTGCTGAAGAAGCGTTTGATCCGGTTGCTGGACGACACCTTGAAGATCATCGAGGACTCGGTCTTCAAGCTGGACAACGACTTCGACCTGCTCATCGATTCGGCGAACGTACACATCCTGCGGCCCAGCGGATTCGAGTTCGCCGGGAAACTCCAGCAGGCCATCCTGGACGCGGTGCCCCAGAACATGAAGGCCATCCGGAAGGATCTCCCGTTCGTGGACTTCGACGGCATCGAGGACTACGCCGGCAAACGTCCGCGCGCTGCGCGCTATCTCGCTTCGATCCGGGCTCAGGAGGAGACCAAGAACATCGACAAGGCGGCGCTGAAGCGCCTCTGCAAGCGCACCGGCGTCAAGGTGACGGAGTCGAGGGGCAAGATCATCGTCTCGGACGGTGACGAAATGGGCTTCCTCGAAGTGCTGGACCGACGCCGGTACGAGGTGGACCTCGTGAAGGAGAGGCCCGAGCGGTATCAGGCGGCGAGCCGGAGGAAGATCAATGGCTGACTCGGCTGTACGCAGGGAGGTACTCTGATGACACAGGCATCGACATCGCCTTTCGTCATGCACGGCGCCCGCGATGCCGTGGCCGAAGGGCTCACGCATATCGAGGAGCAGGTGGAGGCTCTGGAACGGGCGGTGGAGGAGAAGCCCGGGCTGGCCTTCGACCTGGCCAAGACGCTGGTGGAGAGTGTCTGCCGGGCGATACTGGGCGAGCGGGCGATCGCGTACGGCAGCGCGGACGACCTCCCCAAGCTTTTCAAGATGGTATCGAACCAACTCCCTTTTCTTCCTGCCACCGCCACCGACGCGGCCGAGACCCGCAAGAGTCTCAAGCAGACGCTGAACGGATTGCACACGGCCATTCAGGGCATCTGTGAGCTGCGGAACCAGTGTGGGTTCGCCTCCCACGGGTCAGGTACGCCACGCCCGGCGATGGAGCCGGCGCAGGCGCTCCTGGCCGCTGAAGCGGCTGATACCATCGTGGGTTTTCTCCACCGTGTCCATCGGCAGGACCACGCGCCCGCCGTTGGGGCGCCGTTGCACTACGAGGCCAACGCTTCGTTCAACGATGCCGTGGACGAAGCCCACGGCTCGATCCAGATCTACGAAGCGGAGTTTCGCCCCAGCGAAGTGCTGTTCCAGATGGAGCCGGAAACCTATCGCGTGTATCTCGCCGAGTTCGATGGCGACGGCGAGGATGCCGATCATGGCACGAGGGGCGATGCACCTTCGGAGGTAGCCTGATGCCGAAGCGCGGCTCATCATCGCCTGATCCTCGCCGGATGATGGAGCGGGCGATCGAGGTCATGCGGCAATCGGTGCCTGAGCATCGCCCCGACGCTTCTCCGAGCCCCAAGGTCGGCGCCGTGCTCGTCCGCCCCGATGGCTCGGTCGAGACCGCGTCCCGGGGCGAGCTTCGGGAGGGCAACCATGCCGAGTTCATCCTCCTCGAACGCAAGTGCATCGGGGAGCGCCTGGACGGCTGCATCCTCTTCACCACCCTCGAGCCCTGTATGAACCGCAATCACCCCAAGCGCGGTTGCGCCCGCCATATCGTCAGCGCCCGGATCAAGAAAGTATACGTAGGTGTCGAAGACGACAACCCGGCCGTGGCCGGCAAGGGCATGGAACACCTTCGACGTCACGGCGTCGAGATCCATCTCTTCGATAGGGACCTACAAGAGACGATCCTAAAGGAGAATGCCGCGTACTTTGAATGGGCCCGGAAGCAACCTGAGAAGGCGGAAGAGCCGGCCATTCAGCTATCGCAATACGAAGATGCCGTAACGGCTGTTGGGTTGGATGAGCTGTCGAAGGACGCCCTGAACCAGTACCGCGACACGGCGGGTATTGATGCCAGGATCGAATCGCCTCAGTTTCGGCGCCTGCTGCAACGGCAGGGCCTGTTGGTGGAAGAACGCAATGCACTGGTTCCGAGCGGGTTCGGGTTGCTTCTCTTTGGCGAACGCCCGCGCGACGCAGTCCCACAGGCTGGTTTGCTGGCACGGGCCGACCTGCCCGACGGTTCCTCGGCACGCCGGGAATTCGGGGAGGCGCTGGTGCTGATCCCGGATTTGCTGGAGGGGTGGCTGAACACGGTCCTACCCAGCACCATCGATCGAAGCCGAATGCAGCGAAAGGAACAGGTGGATCTGCCCTTCGAGATGATCCGCGAGGCCGTGGTGAACGCGTTGGTCCATCGCGACTACGACCTCGTTGGGCAGAAATGTCAGCTCGTGTTGGACGCCGACACCATCACCGTGAAGAGTCCCGGCGGGCCGATCCCTCCGATCACACTGGATCAGTTGAATTCCTTCTCAGCACCGATGAAGAGCCGAAATCCCCAGCTTCATTATGTCTTTGCCCGGATGGGAATGGCGGAGGAGCAGGGCTTCGGACTCGAGAAGAGCTTGAAACGAAGGGCGGAGGAACTCGGTCTGCCGCTCCCGGGCTTCACGATGGATGGCGACTATCTCGTTTTGAGGATCTTCCGGAACCGCAGGGCAGCCGTTGCAGCTCTTCCGGAGGCGGTCAAGGAAGGCCTGAGTCAGTCCGAACTGGCTGGATGGGAATGGCTATCACGCCAGCAGAAAGTGAGGGCTGGGGAGTATGCTGCGGCAATGTCCATTCCGGCACGTACAGCACAGAACCACCTCAAGCGCTTTACGGAACTTGGGTTGCTGAGTCGACACGGATCGGCGCGATCCACTTGGTACGAGGTGAACCGTTCATGAGTCGCCACCAACAGAATCGACGAATCGTGCCGGGATTCCCGCTACAGTGGCGCGATAATGCTGAACATGGCGCCTTGAACCAAGAATCACGCCATTTATCGCGACAAAATGGCGTGATTCCGGGATCCAGCATTCGTTTCCGGTGGGAAGCCGGATCGCCGATGACGGCTTGTTCCAGGCCAACTCCCGGCTCATGTTGTCTTCACACACGGGGACCGGCATGATCACCTTCACCGAATCTGTCGTCGAGCACGCCGCCCTCGCCTGGTTGGAGAGCACGGGCTGGACGATTGCCCACGGTCCCGACATTGCGCCGGACATGCCCGGGGCCGAGCGCGGCGACTACGGCGAAGTCGCGCTGGCGCGTCGGCTGCACGATGCGCTGGCGCGGCTCAATCCCACCCTGCCCGCCGAGGCGATCAAAGAAGCCTTCCGCAAGCTCACTCGGCCCGACCTGCCTGCCGGTCAGGCAGGGGGCGCCGATCTGATCCAGCGCAACCGGGCCCTACACCGACTGCTCGTCGATGGCGTGACGGTCGAGTACCGCGACGGAGAGGGCGCGGTCCGTGGTACGCAGGCGCAAGTGATCGACTTCGAGAAGGTGGAGGCCAACGATTGGCTGGCGGTGAATCAGTTCAGCGTGGCAGAGAACAGGCACACGCGCCGGCCGGACCTGGTGCTGTTCGTCAACGGCCTGCCCTTGGTGGTGCTGGAACTCAAGAACGCCGCCAACGAGGACGCCACGATTTGGACGGCCTTCCAGCAGCTCCAGACCTACAAGGCCGAAATTCCGGCGCTGTTTGCGACCAACGACCTGCTGGTGGTGTCCGATGGTGTGGAGGCACGCGCTGGGACACTCACCGCCGGTAGCGAGTGGTTCAAGCCCTGGCGAACGATTTCCGGCGAGGTCTTGGCCGATGCCCACATCCCCCAGCTCCAAGTCGTGACCGAGGGGCTGCTCGCTCCGAGGCATCTTCTCGACCTCGTCCGCGATTTCATCGTGTTCGAGGACGACGGCGGCGGGCAGATCGCAAAGAAAATGGCTGGCTACCACCAGTTCCATGCCGTGCAGGTGGCGGTGCGGGAGACCCTGCGGGCGGCGGAGCTGGCGCGCGCCGACCATGCGGCCGAAGCCGGTGGTCGCTATGAGGCGGGCCGCAAACCAGGTGGCAAGCCCGGTGACCGCCGTGTAGGAGTAGTCTGGCATACGCAGGGCTCCGGCAAGAGCTTGACCATGGCCTTCTACGCTGGTCGAATCATCCGCGAGCCGGCGATGGAGAATCCGACCCTCGTCGTGCTCACCGACCGCAACGACCTGGACGACCAGCTCTTCGGCACCTTCTCGCACTGCAGCGAGCTGTTGCGCCAGCCGCCGGTGCAGGCCGAGAGCCGCGCGCACCTACGCGAGCTGCTCAGCGTGGCGGCGGGTGGGGTGGTGTTCACGACCATCCACAAGTTCTTCCCCCCTTCTTTGGAGGATGGGTCGAAGGGCGACCGGCACCCGACGCTCTCGGATCGGCGCAACATCGTGGTGATCGCCGATGAAGCGCACCGAAGCCAGTACGACTTCATCGACGGCTTTGCGCGGCATATGCGGGATGCCCTGCCGGGGGCCTCCTTCATCGGCTTCACCGGCACGCCGATCGAGCTGCAGGACGCCAACACCCGGGCCGTGTTCGGCGACTACATCAGCGTCTACGACATCCAACGCGCCGTCGAGGACGGCGCCACGGTGCCGATCTATTACGAGAGCCGGCTGGCGAAGCTGGCGCTTGACGAGACCGAGCGGCCGAGCATCGACACGGATTTCGAGGAGGCCACCGAGGGCGAGGAGGTCGAGCGCAAGGAGAAACTCAAGACCAAGTGGGCGCAACTCGAGGCCATCGTGGGATCGGGCAAGCGGCTGGCGATCCTCGCGGGGGACATCGTCGAGCACTTCGAGACGCGCGGCGAGGCGATGGATGGCAAGGCGATGATCGTCTGCATGAGTCGGCGCATCTGCGTGGAGCTGTATCGCGAGATCGTGAAACTGCGGCCGGCCTGGGAGAGCGAGGGGGACAACGAGGGGGACAACGAGGGGACCATCAAAGTCGTCATGACCGGCTCGGCGTCCGATCCGCCCGACTGGCAGCAGCACATCCGTAACAAGCCACGACGCGAAGCCCTGGCCGATCGCTTCCGGGACCCCGCCGATCCGCTGCGGATCGTGCTCGTGCGCGACATGTGGCTCACCGGCTTCGACGCGCCGAGCCTGCACACCATGTACCTCGACAAGCCGATGCGAGGGCACGGTCTGATGCAGGCCATCGCCCGCGTGAACCGTGTGTTCCGGGACAAACCCGGTGGGCTCGTGGTCGACTACTTGGGATTGGCCCACGAACTAAAGCAGGCGCTGGCTACTTACACCGAGAGCGGTGGCACGGGAAGGACGGCGCTGGATCAGGAGGAAGCCGTTGCGGTGATGATGGAGAAGTACGAGGTGTGCTGCGGGCTCTTCGGGTCCTTCACGACGCCCGCGGGCGTCGTGCGGGGCTTCGACTGGTCGAAGTGGACGTCGGGAACGCCACAGGAGCGATTGGGACTGCTGCCCCCTGCCCAGGAGCATGTCCTCGCGCAAGAAAACGGCAAGGACCGTTGCGTGCGGGCGGTCCGCGAGCTGTCGCAAGCCTTCGCGCTGGCCGTTCCACACGAGGAAGCGCTGCGCATCCGCGACGACGTGGCCTTCTTTCAGGCGGTGCAGTCGGTGCTCGCAAAGCGTGCGCCGGCGGACGCGCGGCCAGAAGAGGATCTCGACCACGCGGTGCGCCAGATCATCTCCCGCGCGGTGGCCCCCGAAGGGGTGGTGGACATCTTCGCTGCGGCTGGGCTGGAGAAGCCCGAGCTCTCTATTCTGTCGGACGAGTTCCTGGCCGAGGTCCGCGGCATGCCCCAGCGAAACCTCGCTGTTGAGCTCCTGCAGAAGCTTCTCAAGGGCGAGTTGGCGACGCGGCGGCGCAAGAACGTGGTCCAGGCGCGCTCCTTCGCCGAAATGCTGGAGCAGACGATCCGGAAGTATCAGAACCGCGCCATCGAGGCGGCCCAAGTGATCGAGGAGCTGATCCAGCTCGCGAAGGAAATGCGCGAGGCGAATTTACGGGGCGAGGCGCTCGGTCTCTCGGAGGACGAACTGGCCTTCTACGATGCGCTGGAGACGAACGACAGCGCGGTCAAGGTGCTCGGCGACGACACACTTTGCGGCATCGCGCGCGAGCTGGTCGAGACGGTTCGCAACAACGTGACCATCGACTGGACATTGCGTGAGAACGTTCGCGCCCAGCTCCGCGTCCTGGTCAAGCGCATTCTGCGCAAGCACGGGTACCCGCCCGACAAGCAAGAGAAGGCCACGCAGACCGTACTCGAACAAGCGGCGCTACTCTCGGGCGAGTGGGCCACGATATGAAGAAGGCGTCTAACAACCGGTTACAGCGGACGGCGCTCCGCGCCGCCGCTGAACCAGAACGTTCGCTCAACAGGAGGTAGAACATGAACGGCATCGTTGATCGAGTTCATGATGCATTACTACTTTGGGAAAACGGGCGTCGAGAAGGGGCTTTCCTTTCTGCTTTGATTGCCTTCGCAGCCACATCGAAGAAGAGGTACAGAAAGCAAACCGACAGAGGTTCTTTTGAGCAGTTTCTGACAGATTGTAGTAGATCAGGGCGATTGAGTGTCGAATTTCGAGGGGAGTTGGAAACAGTGGAGCACTTGTTCTATAAATGGTTACGATGCCAATTGGTCCACGAAGCGGGTCTGCCCCATGATATAGAAATCATGGATGAGAAGAAGCAGGGATGGATGTCGATACGCGCGGGAGGGGGTAAACCTGAGTATTTACTAAAAGTTGGGTCCGGCTGGTTTCACTATTTAATCGGATGCGTGGTTGACGCACCGGAGAATGAGGGTTTGGA
>CAZHPJ010000061.1:0-10068 GCA_964534585.1 uncultured Sandaracinaceae bacterium
GGGACCGTGGAGCAGGATGAGCCGATTGGCGCGCCCTTCTCGTTCGAACCCGTCGAGGATCCGATAGAACGCCTCCTGCGCTCCTTCGTGCCCCGCGAGACGATCGCGGAGCCGCAGCTCGGCTTGGTGTCCGGTGTCGTGTAGACCGAATTCGAGATCGAAAAGCTTCCAGCGCTTGAGCTTGCCCGCCGGCCGCTCGACCTCGTAGGAGCCGAAGAAGTCCATGCAGTCTTTGAGGTACCTCCCGGCATCGCGGGTGTGCCGACGGGGATGGTCCCGAACGAGGTCCAAATACCCTCCGAACGAGAGCACTCGCTTCTGGGCCTCGAACCGCGCTTTGACCTCCCCACGAATCGTCTCCAACGCAGCCTTGAGTCCCCCCTCGCTCATGTCATTCCACCTTGAGTCGCATCGCCACCGTTCGCTTCTCGAGGACACAGTTTTCCTCGGTGCACATGGCAAAGGAAACGTCGCAGGTCACTTCGTGTTCCCCTGGCGCCGAGGGCTCCACCGCCGCCAGGAAACGCACCTTGTCCTCGGTGAACTCTTTCGCGTCGTCTCTGACCAGCTCATTCTTCCGCAGCGCCACCCCGGGAGCCGCGTTGAGCTCGACCCGGATTGGATACTCCTGATTGACGTGCCATTCACCGCGGGCTTCGAGCGCGATCTCGACTTCACCCGCCTTGCCGATGGTGTACCCGGCTTGGCCCGGACCTACCGCGAGAAGGAACGAGCCGGTTTCGATGCTCGGGCCGACCGGCTCGTCTGATTTCTTCGCCCCTGCCTGCCCCTCGGCGGCCACGTGACCATGCTGGTGCTCGGACGGGTCGTGCTCGCTAGCTTTAGGCGTCGGCGCGCCGCGCTCGCACCCCGCCGCCGCGACGATGAACCAGAGGATGGAAAGTAAGGGCCGAATACGCATCTGCAGTGCTCCATGCTTAGTCTACGATGTAGGGCAAGGTTACGTCGAACTCCGAGCTAGGGCTCGATGACCTCCACCTCGGTGTGGGCGTCCCTCGCCGGCTGCCGAAGGAAAAAGTCGATCTTGTCGCGAACCGCGGGCGAATCGGGTGAGAGGTGCCAATGGGCGGTCAGCTCGGGCGACTCGGAGTCGGCCTCCCATTTGATGAACGCGACGCACGAATTGCGCAGAAGCCAGTCCTCGTTGACACGAACGCTCCGGTAGCCGGGCTCGTCGTCCCGGACACGTAACACGAGCTCCTTTGTCGAGCTTCCTGTGATGTACTCCTTGACTCTGACGGTGAGCCGATAGGCAGATCGCCGTTTGACCAGGTCTGAGCTCAGCGAATCGACCCGCACCACTGCAATGAGATCCGCCCGACCGACACGTCGCTCGAACGCGCCACTCCACTCTCCCTCGACGATGACGGGCGCCTCTACCCGATCCACGGCGTTGTCGAAGAGTGCTGCGTCTGAGGGACGAAAGGCGGACGCGGGCACATTGGGCGACGCCCCGGCACAGCCGAGTCCCCAGCAAGCGATGGCTGTGATCAGCAGACGCACGGCGTCGACCCTAGCACGCCCGGACGGAGGCGAACGCTGCCTCATCCAGGGTCTCGCCCCACAAGCCGACGAGGTCCTCGGCAAACGGCGCTCTGAGAGTCATCGGCTCCCCTGTGCTGGGATGCATGAACTCGAGCTCGTATGCGTGGAGGGCTTGGCGATCGTGACCGAGCCGTCGCCGGAGCTCGTCGGTCATGCCCGTCTCAATGTAGTCGAGGAAGGGCTGGGAGCCTTCAGGTCCGTAGAGCTTGTCGCCGATGATCGGAAAGCCAATGGCGCTCAAGTGCACGCGGAGCTGGTGCTGCCGGCCACTCTCCGGTGCAAGCGACACCAAAGTCGCATCGTCCCGACGCCTGAGGACCCGGTAGCGCGTGACCGAGGGATAGCCCTCTCCTTCGGGGGTCACCTCCATCAAGATATGCAGCCCCTCCGTGGCCCGGTCCATCGGAAGCTCGATTCGGCCTTCATCGTCGGGCATGACCCCACGCACGATCGCGAGATACCGCTTGCTGACCTGGCGGTTCTCGAACCCGATTTTGAGAGTGCGCTCGGCTGCGCGCGTGCGGCCGCAGAGCAGCAGGCCGCTGGTTTCGCGGTCGAGCCGGTGGGCGATCTGCGGCGCATCCTCCCCAAAGCGTTGCCGGAGCAGATAGGTCAGAGTGTTCTTGTGATAGGTGGCGGACGGATGCACCGGAAGCCCGGAGGGCTTATCGACCGCGAGAACCGCATCGTCTTCGTACAGCACGTCGAAGTAGAGCGGGACATTGGGCTCCTCAAAAGCGGGGCGCACCAGCACGACCGTCTCACCGGCTCGCACCCTTTCACTCGCACGGCGGCGCGTGCCATCGGCGCGATAGGCGCAGGCTCGCACGACCTCCTGGGCGCGCGTCCGCGAGAGCCTGGGGATCCGATGCTGGATGAAGCGATCCAGGCGCTGGCCTGCATGCTCGGGCGCTACTGGGAACGTCAGGATGATCGAAGCCGGATCGCAACCCGGTGGGAGCGGGACCGCTGGGCGTCTAGGCAGCCTTGACAACCTTACCCGAGCGAATGCAGCGTGTGCAGGCCGAGACTCGGCGGACCTGGCCATCGACGACCGCCCGAATCGACTGCAAGTTGGGCTGCTGCCACTTCCTGGTCTTGATATTCGAGTGGCTCACTTTGTGAGCCTTGTGGCGGTTCTTACCGCAGAAATCACATGTCTGTGCCATGGCCGGTTTCCGAATTCTGAAGGAGCCGCGATGTAGCATTGGTCCCGGGGTGCCGCAACGATGCAGCCTCGCCCCCGGGGACGATCAAAGATAAAATCAAGCTGGATGCGAGTGACGGGGGCAATCACCGGGCTTTTGGTGCTCGGGACTTTTGTAATTCCAGGTACCTACGACTCAAACGAGGAGAGTGCCTCAGAATCTCCTGGAGTCGCAGGGCCTGCCGCTGTCTCCTCTGGGGCGATCGATGCAGGGTTCGCCACTTTGGAGGGGCGTATCTACGATGAGCGGGGCCAACCCCTCGAAGGGGCGATCGTCTCGCTAGCGGGCAGCGGATTCTGGCCGGCGCGCTCGGTGCGAAGCGGAGCCGATGGACGCTTTCATTGGCCTTATATCCCGGCAGGGATCTACGAATTGCGAGCCTCCAAGGGAGGACTGGTCGCCCAGCCGGTTGAAGGCTTGATCCTGGATATGGGGGCTCGGCGCGCATTCGGGATGCTGCTCGTGCGGGGCTCGAAGATCACGGGACAGGTCGCCGACGTGCACACCGGTGGGCCGATCCGCGATGCCGAGGTGACGGTGGCGACCGGAGTACTCGGCCTGCACACCCGGCGCATCCGGACCGACTCACACGGACGCTTCGAGCTCACCGGGGTCGTTGGCAACCAACACAGCATATACGTCGAGGCAGACGGATACGTCGCCGCGGGGCCACTGCAGCATGATGCCGCGGAACCATCGATGACGGTGCGGCTCGAACGCGCGGCCACACTCGAGGGTCGCGTAGTCGACGACCGAGGCTGGGCGATCGGAGGCGCCCTCGTCCGCGCGTTTGGTGAGGGACAGGTGCTCGCGGCGCCTCCCAGCGCGAGCACCTCCCTCGGCATGACATCCGGACCGGTCCCGCCGATCTCGGCAGCGGGACGCGGGACGCTCGCTTTCGTCCAGCAGGTCACGACGGATTCCGATGGCGCCTTCCGCCTGGCGAACCTCCGCCCTGGGCCCTACACGATCAATGCAAGCCACGACGACTTCGCGCCCGCCGAGTCTGAGCACTTCCAGGTCGGCCCCGGGACCACGCGTTCGGGCGTCGGCATCGTCATGCACGCCGGCGCCGAGCTCACGGGCCACGTGGTCGACGAGCGAGGCAATGGTCTTGAAGGGATTCCCGTCGAGCTTCGGGCCCTCACAGAGCGCCTGCCGAGGATGTCGGTGACCGCCGCGGATGGCTCGTTTTCGTTTCGCGGCGTGCGCGGTGAGGTGAGCGTCACAGCCTTGCCCTACGATCTGCCTCCGGCACGCAAGTCACTCTCGATCGGAGACGAGGCGCTCCTCACCGTCGAGTTGGCGCTGTCGAGCGCGCTCTACACCCTGCACGGACGCGTCGTAGACGAGGGCGGATTCGGGGTGAGCGGCGCGATGATCACCGTCTCGTCGATGAGCCCCCAGACCCCGATCCGGCGGAGCGCGAAGTCGGAGGCCGATGGGACATTCTCCGTTCCCGCCCTCCCCGAGCCTCCCTTCGAGCTCAGCGCCGAGCATCCGGCGTTCGGCCCTGCACACCTCTCGGAGCTCGAAAGTACCGACGACGTCCGCGTCATCATGTCGGCCGGCGTCACGTTCCTCGGTGACGTCCTCGACGACTGGACCGGCGACGGACTCAAGAACGTCCGCGTTCGACTCGTTGGTCCGGTCACGCGAGACACCCAAACCCGAAGCGACGGCACATTCGTGTTTCGACGCGCGCCGACCGGCACATACGACGTCTTTTTTTCGCATCCGGATTACGAATCGCAGAGTCGCCGGATCGTGCTCGAGCCCCCCCGCTACGTCGATCGGCCGCAGGAACTCGACACGGTCCATCTCCAGCCCGGTGGCACGGTCGAAGGCGAGGTGCTCGACGCGCAGAGCGAGCCCGTATCGAACGCCGAGGTCACCTGGGGAGACCCGCCACAATGGGAGCGCGCGACGCGCAGCGACGCTCGGGGCGCGTTTCGGTTGCGCGGCGTCCCGGCAGGCTCCGTCTGGATCACGGCGCGGCACCCGGTGGCTGGGGAGGATTCGAGCGCAGACGTGGTCACGGTGAGACGGCTCGAAACCTCACCAGGAGCGTTCGTCCGCTTGCCTCACTCCGCCATTGAGTGACGAAACCGCCTCTCCGCCGTACCCTCAAAAGAGATGGCCGACTCCTGGATCCGAAACCTTCGTGACGCCGGCGACATCTTGAGGCGCGCTCGCAATCCCGCCGAGCTTGCCAAGGCGCTGGTACCCAACCAGTGGCTCGCGCGCAAGGTCCTCAACGACGAGCCGGCTGCGGCTGGGGACGCCACGGCAAGCAATGTCGCCGAAGCCCTGCGAAAACTGCGGAACGAGTTGAAGCGCGAGGCACTCGATGAGAATGGGCAGGTCGACTACGCGCAACTCCGAACGTCCCCGACGTTCGCCCAAATGGAGAAGACCAGCGCGCTGCTCCAGACGGTCGATCCCAACGAGATGACCCATGACGACACGCGCATCGCGTTTTGGCTCAACCTGTACAACGTGCTCGCCATCCACGGCGTCCTCGCGCTCGGAATCCGCGAGTCGGTCATGGAGATACCTTCCTTCTTCGGGGTGGTGGCCTATCGGGTGGGCGATTTCGTGCTCACCCTCGATGAAATCGAAAACGGCGTCCTCCGGCGCAACGCGCCTCACCCAGCTACTGGATCACGCCCGTTCGACGACGACGACCAGCGGCTCGCGCTATGTCCGTCGCACGTCGATCCGCGAATTCACGCGGCCCTCGTCTGCGCATCGACGAGCTGCCCGCCTGTAGCGTTTTACGAGGCCGCCAAGCTCGACACTCAGCTCGAGCTCGCCGCCCTCAACTATGTCGCATCGGACGTCGAGGTCGACGATGCAAACCGCGCCGTCCACCTCCCGATCACATTTCGCTACTACCAAAGCGACTTCGGCAGGGCCGCTGGCGTACGCCTCTTCCTGATCGAGCACGCGCGAGATGCTCAACGGGAAGCGCTGGAGGCGGCGTTTCAAGCCGGCTACGAGCTCGACTACCACCGATACGACTGGTCGCTCAACTCGGTGGCGTGAGGGGCTCGCGGGGGCGCCGGCGGCGTCAGTGCCAGCGTCGGTGCCAGTGCAGTGCCAGCGTCAGTGAGCGATCGGCGCCCAGCACTCTCCCTCTTTGACGACCCTTCCTTCTCGCTCGAGCTTGATGAGATGCGCCTCGAGCGACAGAAGCGCCAGGGGCCAGAGCGCCTTGGGGGTGTCATCGTACGCGTGCGCAACCAGGTGGCGCGGCCGCGAAGCCTTGCCGCGCACTTCGAGCGCGTCGAGCACTTTTCGTTCTCGCATCAACCGATGCTCGATGTAGAAGCTCAGCAGCGCTTGCGGCTCCTCGATCAGGTCGCCGTGGGCGGGAAGGAGCCCGGCGGGTTCGAGCGCGGACATCTTGCGAAGCGACTCGAGGTACAAGAGCATGTCCCCATCGGTTGGCTCTACGATGATGGTGCCGACCGAGGCGACCATGTCGCCAGCGATCATGATGTTGCTCGCCTCGTCGATGAAGCACAGATGCCCGGGGGCGTGACCGGGGGTGTGAAGCGCGGTCAGCGAGGTCGGGGTAGGCCCGTCGAGCTGGATTCGTTCGCCGTCTTGAATCAACCGATCGACCTCGACGATGCCGTCGAGGCGCTGCGCCGTCATGGCATGGGCCCAGAGCGGAAGCTGCAGCCGTTCCCGGAGCGCCATCGCGCCACCAACGTGGTCGGGGTGATGATGCGTCGCAAGAACCGCCACGGGCTCGACGCCCCGCAGACGAGCGGATTGGACCCACTGGACCATCACATCCTGCTCCTCGCGATAAGGCGTCGCCGGCTCCACGAGCACGGCCTCCTGCGTACCTATCAGAAAGGTGTTGGTTTGGGTCGCTGGCGGCAAGGTCGGTGTGCGCACCGGGAGCATCTCGATAGTCGGCGCAACCGCCCGAACGCGATCGGCGACGGACTCTGGGCCGGATGGTTTCATCGGCTTAGCTGCTCACGAGCTCGAGCTCATCGAGATCGAGCTCTTCCTCGGGCTGCAACGCGTGAATCATCGACACGGGACCGCTCGGGTAGAAGCGATCTCGCGGCTCATCGAGCAAACACTCGGCACGACCTTCATCGTGCAAGCTCGGGTCGCCGAATTGATGCAGGCACACGCGGACGATCGACTTGACGGTTTCGAACACCCCCCAGCCGTCTCGGGCTGAAGAGACGAGCTGGGGGATGCCTTGGGGCACGCCGAGCCGCGCGCCCAGCTCGTCGACGTCCAGAACGCCAGGTAGGTCGCGTTTGTTGTACTGAACCACCATCGGGATTCGATCCGGGTCGGTCCCGTCTTGGCGCAGGTTGTAGTCCAGGTTGCGAATGCTGTAGTTGTTGCCCTCGACCGCCTCGGCTTGGCTGTCCACCACGAGCACCACGCCGTCGACGTGACGAAGCACCATTTGGCGCGTGGAATCTTGCGCGATTTGGCCGGGCACGGAAATGAGATGAAGGCGCACGGTATAGCCGCGAAACTTGCCGAGGTGCAGGGGTAGGAAGTCGAGGAAGAGTGTCCGCTCCGCCTCGGTGTTGACCGATACGAGCTTGCCACGGGACTCCGGCCGGGTCTGCGCGTGGATGGTCTCGAGGTTGGTGGTCTTGCCCCCGAGGCCGACGCCGTAGTAGACGATTTTGAGCGTTACTTCGCGCTGCGCGTGGTGAACCAGCGGCATAGCTCGGAACTACCTGGGTCCCACGAAAGCGTCAAGAAGCACGCGAAAGACAGCGAAGCCTTTAGCCAGCGTCTTCCCGGACGGCCGCGTTGCGTTCCCAGCGCTCTACGGCGGCACGCGCAGTGGCATGCTCCGGTGCGGAGAGATCCGGATCGGTCTCTATGATGCGATCTGCGAGGTCCCCAGCGCGTTGCAGCAAGGCCTGGTCTTTGGCGAGGTTCGCGAACTGCAGCCCGCTCGCCCCGGACTGGCGGTACCCAAAAAGGTGACCGGCGCCTCGCAGCTCGAGATCGAGCTCGGCCAGTCGGAAGCCATCGTCGGTCTCACACAGCACTTGAAGCCGAGCCTCGGCTTCCGTGGATAGCGGCTCGCCGTACGTCAATAAGCATGCGCTTCGCTGACCCGCTCGCCCGACGCGCCCCCGAAGCTGATGAAGCTGCGCGAGCCCAAAGCGGTCGGCCTGCTCGACGACGATGATGTTTGCCGCCGGGACGTCGACACCGACTTCCAACACGGTGGTTCCGACCAACACCTGGACCTCGCCTTCGGCAAAGGCGCGCATGGACGCGCGTCGCTCTTCACCAGACAGGCGGCCATGAATCTGGCCTACGCGATCCTCCCCGAACTGGGCCTGCATTTCGTTGAACGTTCGGTCGACGCCCACGAGCTCATCCGAAGAAGAGATGGCAGGGCATACGACGAAGGCCCTGCCCTCGGCTTCGAGCGCTCGTTCGATCTGGCGAAAGACCGTGGCGCGCTGCGCGCGAGAGATCATCTTGGTGATCGCCGGGACGCGGCCAGGCGGCTTGGCATCGATCGTCGTCAGATCTAGCCCCGCATAGAGCACCAACGCAAGGCTTCGAGGAATCGGTGTTGCCGTCATGACCAGAAGATGAGGCCGCCGAGCCGATCCCCGTGTACCGAGGCGGAGGCGTTGCGCGACGCCGAAGCGGTGCTGTTCATCGACGATGACCAACCCGAGGTCGGCGAAGCGAACCTCTCCGCTCAGAAGCGCGTGGGTCCCGACGACGACATCGAGGACACCAGTGGCCAAACGGTCGAGCATCGATCGTCGTTGATCTTTGCTCAGGGCACCGGTGAAAACACCGAGGCGAAGACCGAGCTCCTCGGCGGTAGGCCTCAGCGTCTCTGCATGCTGGTCCGCGAGCAGCTCGGTCGGCGCTAGGAACACGGTCTGCGCGCCACCGGCGGCGACCTGCGCGCAGGCCACCATCGCAACGGCGGTTTTCCCGCATCCAACGTCACCTTGAAGCAATCGACGCATCGGCGTCTCGCTGCTCAAAGCTCCGCTCACCTCCCGTACAGCTCTGCGTTGTGCGGCGGTGAGCTCGAACGGAAAGGCTCCGCACGCGGACTGCACCGCCGGCTCGACTTTGAATGGCCGCGCAACCCCGCCGCGCTCCGAGGCGCGACGTAGCCGAAGCGCGAGCTCCCACAGCACGAGCTCTTCGAGCGCAAGCCTGCGGTGGGATGGTGTTGGCGTGTCGGAAACCTCGTCGAACGTCGTTGGATTCGGAATGTGAAGCGCCGCGAGCGCTTCCCCAACCGCACACTCGCCAACCTCAGCACGCAGCGCCGATGGAATCAGGTCGGGGACCTCCGCGACCGCACGGTCGACAGCTGCGCGCACGGCCCTCCGGAGAGTCTTGCGACGCACACCTGGAAGCTCTGGGTACCGAGGCTCGATCGTGCCTGGAACGTCGGCGGCAAGCGACTCGGGATGCGTGATGGTCGCGACCCCCCGATAGTCGTGAACCCGTCCTGCGACTCGAACCTTCTGCCCCTCCACGAAGCGCCTCGAAAGCCCTGGGTTCGCGCCAAACCACACCAGCTTGAGCTCGCTGTAGCCGTCATGGCCGGGCGGTTCGTCCTGGGGCTCGAGTCGGGCCTCGAACCCCATGCGGCCACCGCGAGGGAACGAACGAGCCCTCCGAACTACTCCCTCGACGACGGCGTAGTCGCCGTCCCGGAGCGCATGAATCGGTGTCGATTTTCGTTGGTCGTCGTAGCCCCGAGGCAACAACCACAAAAGATCCCCGATCGATTCATACCCTCGCTGGCGCAGACGCGCGCCCGTCGTGGGCCCGATCCCGGGTAGGGTCTCGACGGCATGATCGAGCAACGTAGGCACCGGCGCTAGCCTCCTCGGGCCTGGGCTCCCATCAGCCCCAACGGACGGCGCAGACTTCGTAGTTGCGAACGCCGCCAGGAGTCTGGACGCGCACCTCGTCTCCGACTTCCTTGCCAACGATGGCGCGCGCGACGGGAGACGTAACCGAAATTTTCCCCTGCTTGATGTCAGACTCGTCGGGGCCGACCAAGCGATACGTCACGATCTTGCCATTGTCGATGTCCTCGAGCTCGACGTAGGCGCCGAATTTCACCTTGTCGCCGCCGAGCTTCGACGGATCGATCACCTCCGCACGAGAGAGCCTGTCTTCGATTTCAGCGATGCGCGCCTCGCACATGCCCTGCTTGTCTTTGGCGGCGTGATACTCGGCGTTTTCCTTGAGATCACCGTGGTCACGCGCGATCCCGATCTCTTGGGAGATTTTC
>CAZHPJ010000062.1:0-10020 GCA_964534585.1 uncultured Sandaracinaceae bacterium
CCCGGCTCTGGATGGGCGACTACTACCGCACATACCCCGAGATCACGACCGAGGATGAAGTGCGCGCGGCTCTCGCGTCGGACGATGATTTTGATGCTGGCCCCGGCGGCACGAAGCGCGACAGCATAGACGCCCTGCAGCACGGTTTCGTCGTGCGCGACAGGAATCTGGTGACCGCCCGATGGCCCGGGGACGCCCATCGTTGGTCGATGCAGATCGATGGGCTGCTCGAGCAGCGATGAGCGAATCGAGCACTGCGCCGTCCCCCTGGGTCGAACGCTTCGCGCCTCTCATCCGCAGCGGCGGAACCGTGTTGGACCTCGCCTGTGGAGGCGGTCGTCATTCTCGTTATCTGAGCGCGTTGGGATACGGCGTGGTCGCCGTGGACATCGATGTCTCTGGTCTGAGCGACCTCACGCGCAACGAGAGGATGGAGATCATCCAGGCGGATTTGGAAGCCGGCGACTGGCCGTTTGCTGAACGTCGTTTCGATGGGATCGTCGTGACCAACTACCTGCACCGCCCTCACCTGCCACGACTGGTGGAGTCGCTCGCTCCGGGTGGCGCGCTGATCTACGAGTCCTTCGGTAAGGGCAACGAGCAACTCGGTCGCCCGCGCAACCCGGCATTTCTTCTCAATCCAGCGGAGTTGCTAGACGCCTTCGCGCCTCGACTGACGATCGTCGCGTATGAGCACCTCGTCGAAGAGGAACCGCGGCCGGCGGTGCGCCAACGAATCTGCGCGGTACACACACCGGATCCTGCCCGAGCCTGGCCAGCGTCTCGAACGAGTTACGCTCGGGATCGCTAGAGGTTGCGTTCAGCTGGCAACGGCGCTCCCCCAGTAGTTGTATGATAGGACCCTGGCCCCCGGAATGTACATTCGCTCATCGACGACGATGCGGAAGCCGGAAGACTCGAGCAGGCCGGGGATGTCGCGGTTGACGTTGCAACCACCGGAAAACCTGCGCCAGGTCGGGTTCATTCGGTCTTGCCATCGTCGCACAGCGGTATCCGGCGCGAGACCGTGCTCGCAAAACAAGAGCTTGCCACCCGGCCGCAAGACACGTCGCATGCCACGCAGCGCGCGCTGGGCGTCGGGAATCGTGCAGAGCGTGTACGTGATCAACACCGTGTCGACGCTACCGGCGTCAAGCGGGATTTCTTCTCCAGGCAGGTCGATCATCTTGACCTCGAGCTTAGAGCCCGCGAGTTGCTTGCGCGCAAGCTTTCGCATGCCTTCTGAAGGTTCGAGCCCCCAGACCTTCCGGACCTTGCCGGTGTCGTAGTAGGGGAGATTCAACCCGCTGCCCATGCCGATTTCGAGGACATCTCCCTCGGCGAGCGGAACCACCTTCTCCCGCTGTTTCCTGGTCGGCCCGGAGGAGCAAAGGAGATTGGTAACGCGCGGAAGAACATAACGGTCATACAGGCCCATGGCGTTTGGATATACCAGCTCGATCTGCTCCGCGCCCGCCCCCACGAATCTTCACTGCACGGCGGGCGGAGGGAACTTCACGTATTCGTCGACCAAGATCTCCGCAAGCTCGCGATTCGCCGGTCTTCCGTCGGCAAGCCGCCCACGTTCACGCAAGTCGGCGCACAGCGTGTCGAGCACGGCGCCCGAGTCCAGGTCACGCGTGTGCTCGCGCCATGCGTCTCGCTCGGCCTCGTCGTGGAAGCAGTACGCCTTCCACGAAATGGAGAAGCGCATGTCGTCCCATTGATAGCGGCCGATCTCTTCCTCGCCGTCGCGAACGACCCACTGCCGGTCACCCACAGCATGGAGGCGCATGCGCGGCGTGAAGTTCGGCATGGGCCGGTCGACTTCCATGACCCGGTCGACGCCGTGGAAGACGCTGTCGGTGTCCATGATCACAGCGGTGTTGAAGTGCACGTCGTAGGCCCCGGCCGCACCGTCGACCCCGTCGGGATAGAAGGCAAACTCGCCACCGTTCGTGTCCTGATACCAAGAGACGGAGGTCGCGATGGGCATGCGATAATCGTCGAACAAGCCCGAGTGGTGCGCGACGACGATGAGCCACTCGGGGTGGGCCTTCCGGTTGAGGCCACGAAACTCGGGGACGTCGGTGTGGACGGCAAGCTCTTGCCCTGGAAGCAAAATGTTCGCGTAGACGATGGCCGGCTCGACGATGGGACGATCGAAGATCTGCTTGGCGGCCTCGATGAGTCGCTCGTTCTCGTACAGCAGCTCGATCCCGGGCGCGAAGATCTCGTCTCCATAGGCATACGTCTCTCGAAAGTAGTTGGTCCGAGCTACCAGGGTCGCGAGGTCGGTGTCTCGCCGGCCCAACCTTCCGCCGGTTCGCACGAAGTTGAACGCGGCGTCGAAGCGTTGCGGCAGTCCCTCGCCGATGCCGTCGTTCAACCCCTCCTCGGAATACATCCCGTAGCTCCCGAAATTTTCGCAAAGCTCGAGCAGAGCCCGCGCCTGAACGTCATCGAGGAAGGGTTCGAACTCGAAGTAACGACTGAAGAAGTGCTGCTGCATCGTGAGGAACCGTGGGTTTCCTGGGTCGCGACAGTGCCAGCGTCGCCTGACGAAGTCGATGCCCATCGAGGTGCCCGCCGTTGTCTGGCTCACTAAACTCCATGATTGTCAGCAGTTATCTTCCTTCCAGGGTCCAATTTTCCCGGGTTGCCTCTTGCACAAGGCGCAATTGAATTGTAATAAGTTGTCTTGATTCAGCCTCGCAACCTCGGGGCGAAGGAAGAGACGATGAAGAATTGGTTTCTCGGTTTGGTGCTGGCCGCTGGTTTCCTCCTGATGGCTCCCGTTATCGGCGTTCGGGCAGACAGCGAGTCGGGCGGCGGCTCCGATAGTTCGGGCGGAGACTCCGATAGCGGAGTGGCCGTTGCACCGCGTGGCGGAGGCTTCGCGGCCCCGGAGCTAGATTCCACGGCAGCCGGTAGCGCCATGGTGCTACTGCTCGGCGGTGTGGCCTATGTCGCCTCGCGGCGACGCAACAACGACGTGCCGGCCTAATTCAGGCCAGTAGCCTCTGACGTGTCGGGGCGTTTCGCGGTCTTCGCCAACCAACTGCTTCTGGGCTTCCTCGGAGCCTTCGCGTTCCTCGAGGCAAGCTACCCGGCTCTCTACTACCAAAGCGTCCAAGAAGACCAGGCGCTCGAATGGGCTTCATTCTGGAGCTTCTTCGTTGCGAGCGGCGTCTTCGCGATAGCGGCGTGGCGTCAACGCCGAACGACTGGCGCCCTTCCCTGGTTCCTCGCAGGGCTCGCCCTGTTCTGTGTGTTCGTAGCGATGGAAGAAATCTCCTGGGGGCAACGCGTCTTCGGCCACCTGCCTCCCGACTACTTCTTGGCGCAGAACTACCAACAGGAGCTCAACCTCCACAACCTCGCGAGCGTCAAGCTTCGATTGTTCGCATTTCGTGGTGTCATCCTCGGCTATGGAGTGTTGCTGCCGCTGCTCGCGTTGATTCCGTTGGTGAACAGGTCTCTCGACCGGCTCGCCATCGTGCCGCCACCCGTCGAGCTGACACCGTCGATGTTCGCGATGTTTTGGATCCACTTGTCGTATCCGTGGAAATTCACCGGTGAGGTCATCGAGTGCGCGCTGGGGTTCGGTTTTCTGTTCGTTGCCGTTGCCAACGCCGCTGAGCTCACGAAGACGCGCAGCCGTGGCTCGCTCGTAAGGGCGACGGGCCTGACCGTGGTCGTGGTGGCGCTCGCCTTCGCGACCGCGTGGTGGTCTCAGAATCGTCGAAGCGGCGACCCCGCGAACCTGGAGCTGGCCAAGGTAGAAAGCGAAGCCCTGAAGAGCGACCTCCAAGCACTTGCCGAGGCGAAAGGCAAGCCGGCAATCACGAAGTGCGGAGTCCACAAGCGGGTCTACACACTCGTCCAGAAGAAGGCCTACGCGCGGCCTCTCGAACAGATGTCCTTCGTAGGCCTCGCTGAGCGTGGTCTCCCCGAAACGCGCGCACAGTTTTTCTTGGATCCTTGGAACTCGCCGTACTGGATTCGTGACAGGTGCGATAGAGGCAAGGGGCGCCGGGTCGTCTTCGTATATTCGTTTGGCCCCAATCGAAGCCGGGACTCGAGCCGTTGGGAGATCCTGGGTGATGACATCGGTCATTACGTGTTGATCGAACCGAGCCATTAGCCGTTCTCTCGTGGCCGGCGTTCCTGTAGGGTTGCCCTCTTCTGGAGGGCAAAGACAATGCAGCAGTTCATCTCCGTAACGATGGTTTTCGCGTTGGCGCTGAGTGGGTGTGCGAAAAAGGCGGAAGCGCCAACGTTCGCTGGGGCCAACCTCCCGCCGGACGTGGCAGGCAACACCGCGCCGTCCGCCCATACGGCCGCACTCAACGCGGCCGTGGCCGAGAGTCTACCACTAGCTGATCAGCAGGATTTCGAAGACGCGAAGCGCGGGCTCATCGCCAGTGACGCGGAGCTTCGGGTTGACCGCGCCGACGGCACAGCGATTTGGGATATGTCCACTTACGGCTTCATCGACGGGGACGCACCTGCAAGCGTGAACCCGAGCCTTTGGAGGCAAGCGCGGCTCAACAACATTCACGGCTTGTTCGAGGTCACGAAGGGCGTGTACCAGCTTCGCGGGTACGACCTTGCCAACATGTCGCTCATCGAAGGAAAGACGGGATGGATCGTCGTCGATCCGCTCACCGCTGAAGAAACCGCGCGGGCCGCGTTGGCCTTCGCACGGGAGCACATCGGGGATAAGCCGGTGTCCGCCGTCATCTTCACCCATAGCCACGTCGATCACTTCGGCGGGGTGCTCGGTATTCTGTCACCCGAGGACGCCGAGGAACGGAAGGTGCCGATCATCGCGCCGGAGGGTTTCATCGACGAAGCAACCAGCGAGAACATCATCGCAGGTGTGACGATGTCGCGGCGAGCTCTGTACATGTTCGGACTACGATTGCCTCACGGCGAACGAGGCCACGTCGGCTCCGGCCTCGGCAAGGGGCCGGCCCATGGCACCTTCGGCATCCTCCAGCCCACCGAAATCGTTAGCAAGACGACGACGGAGTTGACGATCGACGGCGTGAAATTCGTCTTCCAAAACGCGCCGGGTTCTGAGGCTCCGGCAGAGCTGACGTTCTATCTGCCCGAGCTCAAGGCGTTCTGCGGTGCCGAAGTGGTGTCGCACAACATGCACAACCTGTACACGCTCCGGGGCGCCAAAGTACGGGATGCCATCAAGTGGAGCGGCTACATCGACGAGGCCATCGGCCTCTTCGGCGACGCGGAGGTCTACTTCGGAAGCCACCATTGGCCGATCTGGGGCAACGAACGAGTCATCGACTTTCTCGAAAAGCAGCGCGACATGTACAAGTACATCAACGACCAAGCGCTGCGCCTCGCGCTGCACGGCTACACGCCACGCGAGATCGCCGAGCAACTGGAGCTGCCCGAAAGCTTGCGCACTTCGTTTCCAAACCGCGGCTACTACGGCACGCTCAAACACAACGCGAAGGCAGTATACCAGCGCTACTTCGGCTGGTACGACGGCAATCCGGCCAATCTCGACCCTCTTCCCCCAGCCGAGGCAGGCGCGAACTACGTGAAGCTTGCGGGAGGGGCAGCCAACTTGCTGCAGAACGCGCAGACCGCGTATGACAACGGCGAGTATCGTTGGACCGCCGAAGTCGTGAACCACTTGGTGTTCGCCGATCCCGATAACCAAGGCGCGCGCGACTTGCTCGCGCGAGCGTATGATCAACTGGGATATCAAGCTGAGTCGGGGCCATGGAGGGATGAGTACTTGACGGGCGCGTTCGAGCTCCGTCACGGGGGGCCTAGCGAGGGCATCGACCTAGCCTCGGCCACGGACATGATCAGGCAGGCGCCCTTGGAACGCTTTCTCGACGCCATGGCGGCGCGCTTGAACGCGCCCAAAGCCGAGGGGAAGGAGATGATCGTGAACCTGATCTTCACCGACCTCGATGTGACCTACGTGCTCGAGCTGAAAAACTCGGTGCTACGTCACTACGAGCGCGAGCCAGACCCAGACGCCAACGCATCGATGAAGATTACCCACGATCTCTATCTGAAAATGCTGACCGGCAAGGCGGGCATCAAGGACACGCTGTTCTCCGACGACCTAAAAATCGAGGGAAGCCGCCTGGACTTGGTGAGATTCTTCCGCCTCTTCGACAAGCCGGACGGAACGTTCAACATCGTCACCCCGTAAAGACGACCCCGTAAAGACGATGCTGCGCATCGTCCACGGGGCTTCGTACCGCTTCAGATGATGCGTTCGACGCGGCAGGGGGTGCCGTTGTAGACGGGCATGCCGGTGAATCTGTCGCGCACCTGATCGTCGTGCATGAGATTCACATTCACGCCTGGATATGTGCGGCTGGTCTTCATGCCACTTTCGTAATTGTGGCCCCAGAACTGGTGGATCATGACGACTCCGGGGCGGATGTCGGGAGAGGCCACTGCTTCAATCTCTAGGCTTCCGCTCGAGGAGACCACGCGAACGCGGTCTCCATCCGAGATGCCGAGGGACTCGGCGTCCTGACGGTTGAGAGTGGCGAAGTTCCCTTTCAGTTGTTCCATCAACTTGGGGATGTTGTGCGTCCACGAGTTGTATGTTGCGGCGCGGCGACCTCCAGAGATCAGCACGAGGGGGAGCTCACGGCTCACTTGCGGCGTATTGTCGTACGCGGCGGGCGTGGCTGCGGCGAGCTCCTCGGGAGCGAGCACGATCTTCTTCTCCCGGGTCTCCAGACGCGTTCGGAGGAAGTTCCCCCAGTCGATGTCGCCAAGCTTGATGCCTCCCTCGGAGCGCTTGAGGCGGCCGAGGGACATTTTCCCGAACAGCAGATACGTGGCGAAATGCTCCGGCGTGAGCGCGGAGCCCAACATGCCGAGCAGGCGGTCAATCGCATCAACGGCAGGATTGTTGAGGAAGGGCACTTTCGCGGCGCGGCTCAGATCGCGGAAGATATCCCACTCGCTCCGCGCTTCGCCGCGTGGTTCGACTACTTTGGGCTTCCACTCGACGTACGGATACGGCTCGAACGTCGAGGTCAGGTAGTGGAGCGCGCCTTTTTCATACATCGTCGCGGCCGGTAGGTTGTAGTCAGCGAAGGTGCCGGTGTCGGAGAGGTAGAGGTCGATGGACACGAGTAAATCCAGGCGCTCGAGAGCCTTTTCCATCTTCTTCGTGTTGGGAAACGTGATGACCGGATTGCCTCCCACCACCACGAGGGCACGGATTCTGTCTGGGTCGTCGGAGAGGATGTCGTCGGCAAGCACCGGCGCGGGTGGGCCACCAAAGATCTGCGGATAGCCCCCCACGCGCGAAGGTGCGGGGTTCTTTCGCTTGGTGAACTTCTTGATGAGCTCAGGAACGTCGATGGCGCCCGGATTGAAGTAGACGCCTCCCGGGCGGTCCACGTTCCCAGTGATCGCGTTGAGGGTCTGGACCGCCCACTCGGTGAGTGTCGAGTTGGGACTGGTCTGTACCCCTACCCGCGTCGTCGCGAACGCGCCATCTGCTGCTGCGAACTCCTTGGCAACGCGGGCCATCGTGGACCGCGGAACATCGGTTAGCCGTTCGGCACGGGCAAAGTCGTAGTCGCGCGCAAAGGCTCTCCACCAATCGAAGCCCACCGTATGCGCGTCGATGAACTCGGCGTCGACGGCGCCTTCATTGATGATCGCACTGATAACGCCCAGCAAAAAAAACAAATCCGTACCGGGGCGAATCGCGATGTGCTCATCGGCAACCGCGACGGTCTCGGTCCGCCTCGGGTCCACGACGACTACACGGCCGCCGCGTTTCTGAATCGACTGAAAGTCAGAACGGATTCGCGGACGCCGCTGAAGCAAGGTCATCCCTTGCGTCACGATCGGATTGGTCCCGAGGAGCAGCGCATAGCTCGCATTGCCTGCATCTGGCTGAAGGATGTAGTTCTCGTTGCCGAGCATCGCCTCGGCAACCGCGCCGCGGTCCGTGTACTCGAGCGACAAAACATTGAACGAATTGGGGGAGCCGAGGGCCGAGCAGAAGGTGTTCGTCAGGGCGATGACGTTCGAATCACAAGCGTTTCCCCAGTACGTAGCAATGGAGGTCGGTCCGTATTCATCGCGGATGGCGCGCAGCTTACGGCCAACTTCCCGGGTGGCCGTCGACCACTCGATTCGTTCCCAGCCATTCCCATTCCTTCTCAGCGGGTGCAGAAGGCGGTCCGGATCGTTTTGGTAGTCGAGCACCCGCATACCCTTGATGCAAGCGTAGCCCTTGCTAATCGGGTGGTTCTCATCCGGCCGCACAGCGACCATGCGGCCGTTTTCGACGTCGACCTCCAGGCCGCAGAAGGGTTCGCATGCGCCGATCTTACACGTGGTACGTATCGTTTTCATGAAGCCTCGCTGGTGGTGAGGTGGCCGAGCAACATGCGAACCGTTTCGTCGGCAAGCGACTTGGTATCGATGCCTTCCGGCGGGTGCAGGGTGAAGTTGTGAACCAGAGCGTCAACCGTATGCACGAGCACGTAGGCCGTCACCTTCGGCTGATGCATGCGAACCTCGGGGTGCACCTCGAGTAACTCGCAAATTTTAGTAGCAAACTCGTTCTCACGCGTGCGGAGTTGCCGGCGAACCGACGAGGGTAGCGGAGCTTCTTCGAACAGGACGCGGTGAAGCTCCGGTTCGCGCTCATGGAGGGCTATCATCGCCACGACGAAGCGGCGGAGCAGGGATTCGAGTGCTGGCACGTCGGTCAACGCCTCGGCGAGCAACTCGCGAAGGAGCGCAAAGCCGGTGTCGATGTGCCGCTCGGCTAGCGCGACGAGGAGCGCGTCTTTGTTTGGGAAGTACTGGTAGAGCGACCCGACCGAGACGCCGGCGCGCTCCGCGATACGGTCGGTCGTCGTGGCTGCGTATCCCTGCCTTTGAAAGACGTGAGCCGCGGCGGCGAGGATGGCCTCGACCGTGGCTTTTGATCGTGCCTGACTAGGCCTTTTTCGAGGTTTGAGCTGGGGTCGAGGGGGCATCGGGAGGAATGCGACTGCGAGATGCGCAATGTGAGGAATACCTCATATTTAGCTCGAGAGGCCATGATACGCAAGTACCTCCAAGAAACCGCCCTCTGAGGACGCCTTTCACTCTGGTGTCGTCGAGCTCGTGAACGAGCGCGGCTGGAACGAGCTGGAACCTGCGACGTCATCGGCGCAGTCTTTGCGCTACCGCTGAGGGGACGGCTTCGGGCATGCTCGGCACATGATTTGGACTCCACGCCGCCTCGTTGCCTGCACCGCGCTCGTGTTGATGGCACTCGCCTGCACCGAGCAACCCAACCAATGTCCGCAAGCCCAAGGCCTGATCGGCGACGGGATGGCTCGGTTCAGCCCGGCGGGCGTGCCGTGCGAAACGCTCCCCGCATCGATGGCGCTGGTCGAGCCACGGCTCATCGAAAGTGGCATCCCGGCCGATTGGCAGACGCAGCCGACCTTCACGACGGACGGCGAAACGCTCCGGGTAACAATCGCGATCGAAGAGGGCACTAGCCTGTATGGCACCGGCGAAATCGCAGGGCCGCTCTTGCGTAACGGCGCCGTCACGGAGATCTGGGGCGAGCAACCGTTTCGGGCAACGCCTCCCTCGGGCTCGTCCGCCCTCGAGTACGACGACGAGCTCGACCATCTCTACCAGGCGCATCCGTGGGTTCTGGCGGTGCGCGCAGACGGATCGTCGTTCGGAGTGCTTGCCGACACCACCTATCGCGCTCGACTCGATCTGACCGACGGCATCGAATTCTCCGCGCGCGTGCCCTTCCCCGTGATTGTGATCGAAGGACCGTCGCCACAAGACGTGCTCAGCAAGCTCGGCGCGCTCACCGGCACGATCGAGCTTCCCCCCCTATGGGCGCTCGGTTACCAACAAGCCCGCTGGTCCTACACCCCGGACGGGAGAGTTCGCGAAATCGCCGATGAATTTCGCGCCCGTTCAATCCCCTGCGACGTGATCTGGCTCGATATCAACTACATGAACGGCTTT
>CAZHPJ010000063.1:0-10007 GCA_964534585.1 uncultured Sandaracinaceae bacterium
GAAGTCCAGATGCGGAATCAAGTCGACCTTCGTGAGCAAGACTAGATCCGCCTTCTGAAACATGACGGGGTACTTGAGCGGTTTGTCTTCGCCTTCGGTGACCGATAGCGCCACGACGTTCGCCGCTTGGCCGAGGTCGTAGATCGCAGGACAGACCAAGTTGCCCACGTTCTCGATGAAAAATATGTCGCGGTCGTTCGACGGGAAGTCGTGCAGAGAGCGATGAACCAGACGCGCATCGAGGTGACAGGCCGATCCCGTCGTGATGGTCGCCGAGACGATGCCGGCCGCGTTCAGCCGATCGGCGTCGCGATCGGTTGCCAGGTCGCCGCTAACCGCCCCGAGTTTGAGGCGTTGGCTTGCCGCTTTGGCGGTCGCCTCGAGCACCGCGGTTTTTCCCGACCCAGGCGAGCCCATGAGATTGATAGCCAAGACGCCTAACCCCTCGAAATGCTTTCTGTTATGCGCTGCCTGGGCGTCGTTGTCCGAGAGGATTCGCTCCTGCACTTCAATCGGCACGATTTCCGGATCACCGCATCCGCAGGTTTCACACATTGGGCACCTCCATTTCAATCCGTTGCAAGATGATCTCATCTCCCTGAATCATGTGAGCGAGCTGCCCACAGTCGCCGCATCTCAAGATCGCGCCTCGTGCGATGGCGCGGTCGCATGACGGGCATGCCCAGGCCGGAGCAACCGTGTCGATTGCGAGCTCGGCACCATCGCAGATCGTTCGTTCGCGAAACGTGTCGAACGCAGTCTTCAACAGTTCGACCTCGACCCCGGACAGCTCACCGATCTTCACGTGCAACCGATACACTCGAGAGCCGCCATGCGCATCGGCTTCTCGTTGCACACGATCGATCAAAGAAGCGACGATGGAGTACTCGTGCACGCCGTCACTCCCTTTTGAACTCCGGTGAACGTTTCTCAAAGAACGCAGCGAGCCCCTCGGCAAAATTCGGGCCGTCCGCGATACGCGCGAGCTCCGTGAGCTCGGAGTCGAGATGAACGTCGAGGCGATCCATCCCTGCGGCCTGATTGAGGAGATTCTTGGCCGCACCCACTGCCGCAGTGGGTGAATCCGCGAGCTCCGCCGCGATTTTCAAAGCCTCCCCATCAAGTAAACCATCAGGAATCACGCGGTTAATTAGCCCCCAGTCCAGCGCTTCTCGGGCGGTCAACCGTGGGTTCAAGAGCACCAGCTCGAGCGCCTTTCGAAGGCCTACCAAGCGCGGCAAAAAGAAGGTGGAGCTCTCTGCGCCAGTGAGTCCGGTCTTGAAGTACGCCCACTCGAACCAAGCCCGCTCTGAGGCGATGACGAGGTCGCAGCTCATCGCGATTCCAAAACCACCTGCGGCAGCCGGACCATCGACCGCAGCGATAAACGGCTTCGGGGCTCGCCGGATCTCCGAGATCGTGCTGTGGATGTATTCGAGGATCTGTTTGAAGATCTCTCCGTAGCCTTCATCCGGCTTGCGTGTTCCTGGTTGTAAGTATCCGAGATCGTCTTGGTCGCCCCCGTCGCGGATGTATTTCAAGTCGGCGCCGCTACAGAACACGCCGCCCTCGCCTCGAATCAACACCGCGCGAACGCTACGGTCGCGCGCCAGTTGTAGCCCCGCTCTACGGAAGTCTTGGGCCGTCTCGACGTCGAGCGAGTTGAGGCGCTCGCGGCGGGCGATCGTCAGGATGCCCACGGCGCCTTCCCGCTCGACTCGGATGTGTTTCATCGCGCCCATCGCTCAGCAAATCCTCGGGAGGAGCTCGCCCTCCGCTTCCGCCAACAAGCGACTCCCGAACCCGGTGTCGAGCACCACGAACCCGGGGCGTTCGGACACGCATTCACCCACAATTGCTGCGTTTCGGCCAAGTGGGTGCGAGCGGATGGCGTCGAGCACTCCGTCTGCGCCTTGCGGTCGCAGCCCAAAGACCGCCTTGCCTTCGTTAGCTGATACCAGAGGGTCGATGCCGAGGAGCTCACCGACAGCGCGGACCTCGTCGCGGAGTGGCACCGCCGTCTCGTCGATGATGATCCCGACGCCGCTCTTCTCGGCCATCTCGTGCAGCGCGCTCGACAAGCCGCCGCGTGTCGGATCCTTGAGGGCCACCACGTCCTGCCCCCCCACGTCGAGCGCACGTCGCACCAGCGTGTGCACCGGTGCGACGTCGGACTCGAGCCTGGTGTCCAAAGCAAGCTCGTTGCGCGTCGCCATGATCGCGAGCCCGTGATCGCCCATCGTTCCCGTGACCAGGATCTTGTCACCTGGTCGAAGTCCCGCGTCGGAAATTAGCCGTTTGGTGAAACCAACCCCCGTCGTATTCAACACCAGGCCATCGAGCTCGCCATGCCCCATCACTTTGGTGTCTCCCGTCACAATCGTCGTACCGGCTTCCTCACAGGTTGCGCGGATCGACTCCCAAATCCGCTTCAGCGTATCGCGCGCAAAGCCGTCTTCAATGATCGCCGCGCAGGTCAGCGCAAGCGGTTCCGTCGCACCCATCATCGCGAGATCATTGACAGTTCCAGAGACCGCTAAGCGCCCGATATCACCTCCGGGGAACTCGATTGGCTGCACGACGTGTGAATCGGTCGCGATCACCAGGTATTGGTCGCCAACGCGGATCGCGGCGCCGTCGTCCATCGCTGCGAGCCCGATACCGTCGTCTCCGACGTCGCCCAAGCCCTTGGCGAACACCTGCTCGATCAACGCGCGCATCGCACCGCCGCCTGTGCCGTACTTGAGCGTGATCCGTTCGTCGACCAACCGGGCGTTGCGTGTCACGCGGCGCCTCGCTTGATCGCCCGGAGATCCGGTCGTCCACCATACTGATGCCAGATTCTACAGGTGCCTTCCGTGCTCACCATGCATGCGCCAACCGGCTGGTCAGGCGTACACTCCGTAGCAAAGAGCTCGCAGTCCGAGGGCGATGAGATCCCGGCCATGATGTCGCCACACTGGCACTGCTGCACGCGCTTGGGAGGCGCGTACGTCCAAAGCGCAGATGCGTCGATGGTGAAACGCTTTCGCGTGTCGTACTGCTCGAACTCATCGCGCAACCGCAGGTTCCCGTTGGGCACGTGGGCGATCCCCCGCCAGCGTCCGCCCGTCGGGCGAAATACCCGCCACAGAAGCCTTTGCGCGTGCACATTCCCCTCGCGCGTAACGCAGCGCGGAAAGGCGTTTTCCACACGGGGCTCACCGCTATTGATCACCTCGAGGAGCTTCACCAGGCCAGCGAGCACATCGAGCGGCTCGAAGCCTGCGATCACGACCGGCAACCCGTGACGCTCGACGAACCTCTCGAACACCGCTGAGCCCGTGATCGTCGCCGCATGCCCTGCGGCGAGAAAGCCTTCGACCTTCGTTCCCGGCATCTCCGCAACGATCTCCATCACGGGCGGGATGTACTTGTGCGCAGACAGTACCGAGAAGTTTTCAGGTGGCTCATCGACGAGCACTGCGGCCGTCGTGACTGCCGTGGTTTCGAATCCCGAGGCAAAGAACACAATCTCTTCGTCGTGCTCCCGCGCGAGGTCTACGGCTTGTGTCACGCTGTACACCACGTCGACGTTCGCACCCTCTGCTTTTGCATCTGCGAGAGACTGCGACGTGCCCGGAACTCGCAGCATGTCGCCGTACGAGGCAATCCGAATGCCTTGCTTCGCGAGCGCGACTGCTTCGTCGACCTCCGGCACGTCGGTGACGCAAACCGGGCAACCAGGCCCCATGATCACCTGCAAATCCTGTGGGAAGGCGGCTCGGAGCCCGAACTTCGCGATCGCCTGTTCGTGGCTTCCGCACACGTGCATGACCGAGACGGGAGCGTGGCCGGCCTGTTGCACGAGGTGATCGAGCGTCTCGCAAAGTCCGCGTGCGCACGCGGGGTCGCGGAACTTCATCTGGGCGAATGCGTCATACGGACTCATCACCGACTCCCTTCTGCCGAGGAGCCGCATCGGGCGCAGCGTCGATCTCGGCACGAACGTCGGAAGCCATCAAGTCTTGCTCGTCCGCAAGCCGGAGCAGCTCGTCATACAAGGCTAAAGTCTCCGCCGCCTCTTCGGGTGGAATCCGGCGGATCGCAAATCCAACGTGGTTCAAGACGAAGTCGCCCGGTTCCACCGGCGCGTCGCACACCTCGAGGCGCACCTGCTTCTTCACGCCCCAAAAGTCGACGGTCGCGATCTGCATCTCGCGATCGACCTCGATCACCCTGCCTGGAACACCTAAGCACATTGGAAAGCTCCTTGAGGTATCAACCTTTGTCTCCCAGAAACGTGTCCGCGATCAAGGCCTGACCGAGGGCGATTCCCCCGTCTCCAGGCGGAACTTCGCTGTGCCGTAACAACTGGATTTTACTGGATAATTTTCCAGCGATTGCCGCTGTGAGCCGGGCGTTCTGAAAAACGCCGCCCGTGAGGGCCACCGGCAGCTCACCGACCTCTGCCAGGAGCCGCTCCACGACCTCCACCGTGACCTCCGCCAGGGTGTTGTGAAAGCGTCCCGAGACCTCCCCCGGGGAGACACCCGAAACCACATCTTCGAACGCCGCCCGAACGGCTGGTCGCAGGTCGACTTCCATGGGCGTCTCGTTGCGATCCAGCGCGAACGCGTAGGCCCCGCGAACGGCGCTGTCTGCAATATGGTCCCAGGCGATCGCAACCTGTCCCTCATAGGTTGACACCGGTCTGCTCAGAGCGAGCGCACCGAAGCCATCGAAATAACGCCCGACGCCGCGAGCGCGGGGGGAATTGAAACCCCGTTCGATCATCTGAGACACGACCCGAATCGACTCTGGCGGAACGTCTTCGAAGACTGAAAGAGAGTCTATGGGTGGCTCGCCGTCGAACGCGTCGTGTAAAAGCGCGTACGCGATCCGCCAAACCTCTCGCATCGCTAGGTCCCCGCCCGCCAATCGTACGGGTCGAAAGGTCGCCAGCCGCTCGAACCGCTCCGCAAAACACAGGAGAAACTCTCCCCCCCAGGACGTTCCGTCCTCGCCAAGACCCGTCCCATCGTAGGCGACACCAAGCACCGGGCCCCGCACCCCGTGCTCCGCCATCACGCTCGCGACGTGGGCATGGTGATGTTGCACGCCGACCAGGACCGCGTCGCTCCGTGCCCTTGCGTATCGCGTCGACAGGTACCCGGGGTGCAGGTCGTGAGCCACCACCTCCGGACGCACCGAGAGAATCGTTTGCATCCTCTCGATCGCTTCTTCGAAAAATGTGAGCGCAGCGACGCTCTCGAGGTCGCCGATGTGGGGGCCGAAGTACGCGGTATCGCCAGTCGCGATGCAAAAGGTGTTCTTCAGATGCGCGCCGCAGGCGAGCACGGGACGGGACACCGGTTTGGCCAAGTGAATGGGGCGTGGAACGAAGCCTCGCGAACGGCGCATGATGGTGGGCGTGCCCGCGATGACTCTCACCACCGAATCGTCGCACCGCATCGCGATATCGCGATCGTGCAACAAGATCGCGTCTGCGATCCCGTCGAGGCGGTGCCTGGCCTCATCGTTATCGCGGCAGATCGGCTCGTCCGAAATGTTGGCAGACGTCATGACGAGCGGGCGTTCCACAGCTTCGAGCAGCAGGTGATGCAGAGGCGCGTAAGGCAAAAACAAACCCAAAAACGGTGTTTGGGGGCTCACCTCGGCAGCTAAGCTCGAGCTGCCGTTCGCTCGTACGATGACGATCGGCCGTTCGGGCGCGGTCAGTAGCGCCTCTTCTTCAGCAGTGATCTCTGCGACGACCTTTGCGGCATCGAGGTCAACTACCATTACCGCAAACGGCTTCTCGTCTCGGTGCTTGCGCTCGCGAAGAAGACGCACCGTCGCTGCGTTGCTTGCATCGCAGGCCAGGTGAAAGCCGCCCAAGCCTTTGACGGCGACTACCGCACCACGGCTCAGGAGCTCGGCCGCACCTTTCAGTGGATCACTCGTCGGAAGCAACTCTCCATCGACTCCGGTGAGCCTCAGCGTCGGTCCGCACTTCGGACACGCGTTCGGCTGAGCGTGAAAGCGTCGATCTTCGACGTCGTCATACTCATCTCGGCAGGCGGCACACATCTCGAACCGCGACATCGTGGTCGCAGCGCGGTCGTACGGGATACCCGTTGCGATCGTGAATCGTGGTCCGCACGTCGTACAGTTGGTGAACGCGTAGCCGTAGCGTCGATCCGCAGGATCCAAGACCTCGGCCTGACATTGCGGGCACGTCGCGAGGTCCGGTGGAATCGACAATGCCTTGTCCCCGGCGATGTCACTTGGTTCGATGACGAAGCCCTCGAGCGGCTTGTCCGGGATCAGGCGCGATCCCAGCTTCCAGATGCGGGCTGCGGCCGGCTTATCTCGCTGTAATTGCTCGATAAATACCTCGATCGCCCTTTCGGTTCCGAATACTTCGATCGTGACACCTCCCGGGTCGTTCCAGACTCTTCCACGAACGCCGACACGTTGGGCGAGCCGGACCACCCACGGTCGAAAGCCAACGCCTTGAACTGTCCCGCGAACCTCGATCCGGCGTCCTGCCATCACGGTCCGTCTTCAGAAATACTGAGAAGGTAGGCGATAACCTCCCACTTCTGTTCGTCGCTAAGCGTTGGCCACGCGGGCATCGACGTGCCTCGCTTACCTTCACTCAGCACCATGTACACGAGCCGCGGATCCGTGTTCGCCCGCCACTCCTTGCTCTGAAAATTGGCTGGCTGTCCAGACAAGCCTTGGCGTCGAACACCGTGTCCGTCTGCTCGGACTCCATGGCAAAGCGCGCACTTCGCTCGGAAGAGAGCGCGTCCACGATCGCGAGCATCATCGGACGCAATTCGATCGAGTGGCACCTCGACCTTGCTGTAGTCGATCGCCGTTCGATCGCCCTGGGCGCTACACGCCCAGAGTGCGAGCGACATGATCAGTGCTCTGATCACCAGCATCGCGCGACTCCGATCGAACCGGCGGGTATCCCATCGCCGTCAGCTCCTGCACGACGCGCTCCACCAGCTCGGGAATGCTTGCTTCCACCGCTGGGGTCCGCTCGACCCCGAGCTCAATCGACTCGGGCACGACACCGATGACTACGACGCGCTCGGGATACCGATCGATGAGGCTAGCTCCTGCAAGGAGGTCTGCGACTCCGATCTGGTGCGGAGAAAGCCGCTCGTACACAGCCGGCGCCACCTCATCGCCTTCGATTCGAACATGGGTGCCCGGCGGCCCCTCGCCCTTGATCGCATCGACCAAGATCAGCTGATTCGCGTCACTGACGAGGGGAAGAAGGGAGAGCCCGAGCGTCCCGCCGTCGAGCGCGACCACGCCTTCCGGCAGATCGTAGTCCCGAATCAGCTTGTGAACCGCCGCGATGCCGGCGCCGTCGTCCGTGCAGACGACGTTGCCGAGCCCGAGGACGAGGACCGGCGTGCGGTCACTCATCTCGGTTGCGCCACGAGCGCGGCAGGAATTTATATCCGCTGAACATCGAGTCGATCAGGCCGACGCCTTCAACCCGAGACACGAGGATCGCGCTCCAAATGTGGTGAGCAAAGAAGCCGAGAATGAACCACATCGCGAGGTGATGGATCCAACGCGCCATCTGTGCACCACCGAAGATCGGAAGGAGGAACTCCCACATCTGCATGTAGCCCACCGCGCTCACCGAATAGAGCGCGAAGCCTGTCAGGATCATGACGAGGTAGAGCCCAAAGACCAGCACGTAGAACGCTCCGGCGAGCGGGTTGTGGCCCACATTGAGCGGAGGCTTCTTATCGATGAGCAGATAGAACTTCAGCATGCTGAATACGTCGCGCCGCCGGCGCGAGCTAGCAGGCACGAATTGGTGCCAACGCGCGTAGTAAGAACCGACGAACATCCAGGCGATGCGAGCGGCTACCGTGAGCGCAAAGATGATGGCCGCGTAGAAGTGCACGGTCTTCATCGTCGCCATGACGAACTGCTCGTTCGCGGGTCCCGAAGGGATGAGATACGGCTTGCCAATGTAGATCCCGGTGATCGCGAGGGTGAAGATCGCGAGCATGATGATCCAGTGACTCAGGCGGACCACGAGGTCCCAAACGTAGACTCGCTCGATCCCTTCCACATCGCTCGGCCGGTAGCTCACTTGCGGGCGAGCGCCGCCCTTCACGGTGGCCGCGGCGGGGGGGCTCATCGCACCTTCACGCGGGTCACCTCGCGCCCTCCCGGTTCGACGACGTGCACGCCACAAGCCATGCACGGATCGAAGGAATGGATGGTTCTCAGGATCTCGAGGGGCTGCTCGGGGTCTGCCACGGGAGTCCCGACCAGCGCTGCCTCGTAGGGGCCGGGCGTGTCACCCGAGTCCCTTGGACCGGCGTTCCAAGTGCTTGGCACGACGCATTGATAACGCGCGATCTTGGCGTCCTTGATATGGACCCAGTGCCCGAGCGCGCCGCGCGGCGCCTCGTGGAACCCGGCTCCCGTGCAGTCCGCGGGCCAGCTCTCCGGCTCCCACTTGCTGTTGTCATGGATGCGAAGCTCGCCCTTGCCCATGTTGTCGGCCAGCTCGTCGACCCAGTCGCCGATCTTGTCGACCAGGACCTGCGTTTCGATGCCTCGAGCTGCGACTCGGCCGAGCGTCGAGAATAAGGCCGCCGGCCCGACTCCAAGCGTCTTGAGCACGTGGTTTACCAGGCCCGTCACTTTCTCGTGACCGCGAACATACGAAACCAACATGCGTGATAGCGGCCCGACTTCCATCGGCACGCCGTCGTAGCGGGGCGACTTCAGCCAGGAGTACTTCTCGGAGGTGTTCAAGCGCTCGAAGGGTGGCTCCGGACCGGTGTAGTTCGGACTGGTTTCACCCTCGGACGGATGAAGCGCTTGATCCTTTCCCCCTTCGTAGTCGTACCAGGAGTGCGTGATCTGCTCGGTGATCTTTGACGGATCGAACTCTTCCACTTTCGAGATGTCGCGAGCGCGAATTATACCGGAAGGGATGTACAGATCGGGGTTCGCTTCGTCGTCGAGTGGGTACTCGCCGTACACCATGTAGTTGCCGACGCCTGCGCCGTAGCCGGCCCAGTCTTTGTAGAAAGACGCGACCGCAAGCAGGTCCGGGATGTACACCTGGCTCACGAACTGTTGCGCACCCGCGATGAGCTTCTTGAAGTGCGCGATCGTGTGAATGTTGAGCGAGGCCTGCGCGTCCGGGTCGACCGGAGTCGCCATGCCGCCCACCAGGAAGCTCTGCAGGTGAGGGTTCTTGCCGCCGAGGATGGCGTGCATCTTGATGAACTCCCGCTGCCACTCGAGCGCTTCGAGATAGTGCGCCACCGCCATGAGGTTCGCCGCTGGCGGAAGCTTGTATGCCGGATGCCCCCAGTATGCATTGGCAAACGGACCGAGTTGCCCGCGGTCGACCAACCCTTTGACCCGGTCCTGGATGCCCTTGAAGTAGGTCGCGCTGGACAGCGGCCAATCCGAGAGCGATTGCGCGAGCGCCGCGGTCTCCTTCGGGTCGGCACCGAGCGCCGACACGATGTCGACCCAGTCGAGCGCGTGCAGGTGATAGAAGTGGATCACGTGGTCCTGGATGCACTGGGACGCGATGATCAGGTTGCGCAGTATCCGTGCGTTGGGCGGAGGCTTGGCGCCGATTGCGTCCTCTACCGCGCGGATCGAAGCGATCGCGTGCACCGTCGTGCACACCCCACAGATCCGCTGGGTGAAGGCCCAGGCATCACGCGGATCGCGGCCTTGGAGGATGATCTCAATCCCGCGGAACATGGTCGACGAAGACCAGGCGTTTGCGACTTTGCCTCCGTCGACTTCCGCCTCGATGCGCAGGTGGCCTTCGATCCGGGTCACTGGATCGACAACGATATGGGTCATCCTTCACCTCCTTCATCGGTCCGCGCAGGCGGCCCGCTCGCTGCCTCGTCACCGACCGTTCCAACGAACTTCTTTCCGAGACGTACCAAGGTGTGCGTGGCAAATGCGGTGGTGACGCCGACGGTCGCCCAGAAGCCGAC
>CAZHPJ010000064.1:0-9842 GCA_964534585.1 uncultured Sandaracinaceae bacterium
TGCGCGTGTCCGGGGAGGTGATGTTCAGATCCAGGATCGCGGGACGGATGATCAAGTGGGCACGCCGCCCAGCGTGCCCCATCGAGCATGCAATAGGTTGAACGCGAAGAAATCAGCCGCGAGATACACAGAAGCCGTCGTGTCCGACAGCTTCCGCAGGAGCTCGTTGATGCGCGGCTCCGCGCGCAACGGAAACGCGATGTAAATGAGGTCGATCTCTCCGGTCCTGGCTGCCTCGACTACGTCGCTCAACGAGCCAGCGCGCGTCCCGAGTGATTCAGGGATCGGATGGCAACGATCCTCCTCGCGGTCGTCATAGAAGCCGTAGACGTCGAGTCCGAGCGAAGGCACCGCTCGCATTTGAAGGGCCACTTGCTCCCCGAGCGCGGTCATGCCGACGATCGCGGCAGCGCGTGTATTGTACCCGCGGGCTCTGAGCTCGCGTAGCACGAGCGTGGTCATCGTGCGCCAGACTGCAATGGAGAACGGCGCCAACGCAAACCACGACAAGACGACGATACGGGAGTATTCCTCAGACTGCTTGGAGAGGAAGAGCAGAAAGAGCAAGACCGGTACGACGCCGACGAACCAGCCGGTCCAAGCGCGTACCAGCTGCGGCTTGAGACGAGCACTGCGCGTGCCTTCGTAGAGCCGGAGCGATTGTCCTATCACCATGAAGAGGACCGCGGCGCTCGTTGCGGCGATCCACGACCTCTGGTCCCAGACGTCGCCCCGAGCGTAGGTCGGTAGCCACAGCGCCGCGTAAATCAGCACGAAATCAACGAGGCGCATCAGTGGGGCGAGCTCGGCATCCGCGCCGCCTCCCCAATCGGTGGGTTTCTTGCTCGTCATCGAGGGTTGGTAGACAGTATAGGCATAGCCGCGATGTTTCTCACTTCGACCTTGCGGACGACAGTTGGACACGTTAACCACGAGTATGCGCCGGTGCACGGCATTCTTGCTTTCGATTATGCTCGTCACCGCGTGCGCGCGGAACCGCTATCCGCAGGCGCCCACCACACTGAGTGATGACCCTTCTTTCTCGGCACCGGAGCGCATCATCCCTCGGGGTCTCGAATCCGATCCTCCGCAGGCGCTCAGGCTGTTTCCGGGTGATGTGGTCCAGCTCACAACGGTTTCGGCGCAGACACAGGTGTTCGACGGCTTGATCGTCGATGCGATGGGTCAGCTCCACGTGCCGTTGGCGGGCGACGTCCAGGTCGGGGGCAAGACGCTCTCCCAGGCCGAGAAGGCGGTCGAGTCCGGCCTTCGACGCTACGACCGGTTCGTTCGGGCCAACCTGATCATCACTAGGCTCGACGGCCACGCCGCGGCGGTCGTGGGGGCGGTGGTGACACCGGGTCGGTTCGAGGCGCGGCCGGGTATGCGATTGGCCGACCTGCTCGCGTTGTCCGGCGGTCCCACGGTGACCCGAAGCCAGGGGGAAGGGGTACCGAGTTTGCTCGGTAGTCTGGAGCTGGCCCGCCTCGTCCGAGACGGCGAGACGGTCCCCGTCAGCTTGCTGCTGGCCAGGGAGGGCAACCCGAAGCACAACATTCGCATCCGCGCTGGCGACCAGCTCTACATTCCGCCTGTCACAGACCAGATGATCATGGTGTTGGGCGAAGTCGGGACACCGCAACCCCTGGCATACCGGCCGGGCATTCGTTTGACGGAGGTGCTGGCGCGTTCAGGGGGGATCGTCAGCGAACGTGGCGACCGCAAAGACATTCGCATCGTCCGGGGGTCTCTGCGCGAACCACGAGTCTATACGACCAACCTGAAAGCGTTGATGGGTGGCAAGGCCACGGACGTCGAGCTCGCCCCAGGCGACATCGTGTACGTGACCAAGGCCTGGTACGCGAGCACAGCTGACGTGCTCAACGCGATCGCACCGATTCTCTCGCTCGCGAATTCCGTTGCGATCCTTGCCCTCGCCGGCGCCGTTGGCACCAGGTAGATGCACCATCCGGTCTTTCAGCGTCTGCTCGGTGCGAACATCGAAACCGAGGAGGTCGATCCCCATACCGTCACCGTCGGCCTCTTGAAGGCTGAGCAGGAGGCGATTGCCGGTACCGCGCAGACGCGCATCGAGCAGTTCACCGCCGGCCGCGTTTGCAGCCGGATCGCGCTTGGCCGCTTGGGCGTTGCTGCGACGACACCCATCCCCCGGGGCGAAGATCGGGCCCCGGTTTGGCCGCCGGGTTTCGTCGGCAGCATTTCGCACACGGACATGTGGTGTGCCGCCGCGGTGGCTCGAGCCGACGACGTTCGATCGATCGGAATCGATTTGGAACCCGCGATACCTTTGAAGGAGTCGCTGTGGCGCAGGGTCTGCACTCCGAGGGAGCGAGACTGGTTACATGAGCTCCCCACGCCGGGCCTCACCGGCAAGATCCTGTTCAGCGCCAAGGAGTCGGTCTACAAGTGCCAGTATCCAATCACCACCAAGTTCCTCGGGTTCCATGCCGTCGAGCTCGAGATCGGTGAAGGGTCGTTCCGGGCGGTGTTCCAGCAGGAAGTCGGCGAGTTCAAACCAGGGGACGTCATGGTGGGCAAGTTTCTAGTCGAGGAGGGGCTCGTGGCCACCGCATGTGAGCTCCCTCGATGACGATGGAGGAGCTCACAGTCGTCATCGACGTCCCGCGAGGCAGCTTCGTCAAGCGTGGCGACGACGGCGTCCTCGACTTCGTTTCACCGATCCCTTGCCCTTTCAACTACGGTCACGTGCCGGGCACGTTGGCGCAAGACGGCGACGCCTTCGACGCTGTGGTGCTCGGGCCGAAGTTGTCCTTCAGGAGCACCGCCAAGGTCGTGACTAGAGCGCGGATCGACTTCATTGACGCCGGGCGCTCAGATCCCAAGTGGGTCTGCGCCGATGCCCCCCTGAGCGCCTTCCAACGGCTCCAGGTGGCGGGGTTCTTTCGCTGCTACGCCGCGGCGAAGCGCTTGATCAACCGGGTTCGCGGGAAGCAAGGGCCAACGCGCTACCTCGGCTGGCTCTAGCGCCTTCCGTCGTGCAGACTCTGTCACTCACTTGCGTGAGTCGATCGATATACGGATTTTGTCGTCAGTTGCGTCAGTAAACGCGGACGCCTGGGACGAGCTGGTCGGCACAGACGACCCGTTCGTCGAGCATGCCTTTCTGTCGTTGCTCGAACAAAGCGGATCCGTCGGACGCGACTCGGGATGGGAGCCGATGCACGTCACTGTATGGCGTGACGAGCGGCTAGTGGGCGCGTTGCCCCTCTACCTGAAGGCCCACAGCTATGGCGAGTACATCTTCGATTGGGGATGGGCCGACGCCGCATCTCGATTGGGTCTCAACTACTATCCCAAGCTCGTGGCCATGGTGCCGATGACGCCCGTGACGGGACGACGCTTCCTTTTCGCACCCAGCGAGGATCCAGCCAAGCTCGTGCGGAGGCTGATCGACGGTTGCCTCGACGTTGCAGAGTCGACTGGGGCTTCGTCCGTCCACCTCCTCTTCCTCAGCCCCGAGGAGCAGGAATGGGTCGATCGCGACGGACGGCTGATGAAGCGCCTCTCCTTTCAGTTCCACTGGCAGAACGCGGGATACGACACATTCGAGGACTTCGTGGGCGAGTTCCGCTCATCCATGCGCAAGAAGCTACGAAAGGAGCGCCGTATCGCCGCCAAAGCCGATCTGCGAATCGAGGAGCTCCGCGGCGGCGAGCTGAGCGTCGCGGATTGGAGAGCGCTCGAGCGCCTTTATCGCGCGACCTGCGGCCGTAAGGGTTCCTATCCATACTTGACGCCCGAGTTCTTCGAGCTCGCGCCATCGACCCTCGATGGCTCCACCCTCGTTTTCGCTGCGAAGGACGCAGGCCGCATCGTCGCGGCCTCGATCAATTTTTCCAAGGGTGGGCATCTCTACGGCCGTTATTGGGGTGCGACGCAAAGACACGGCATGCTGCATTTCGAGCTCTGTTATTATCGACTCATCGAGCACGCCATCGACCATCGCCTGCGCCGTTTCGAGGCCGGCGCCCAGGGTACGCACAAGCTGCGACGTGGCCTGATGCCCGTTCCGATCTATAGCGCGCATTGGGTTCGTCACCCCGTGCTCAGGCAAGCCGTCGCCGATTTTCTGCCCCGCGAAGCCCTTTCCGTGCAACAGGAGATTCGCGAGCTCGGTCATCACGGTCCCTTCCGGCGACACGACGACGGAGAAGGAGCACGGCCCCGAGCCTCCGGATGACTCTGCTCTTCGTCTATGTCGGCATTGCGCTCGGCGTGTCGTTCCTCTGCTCTATCCTCGAGGCGGTGCTCCTCAGTATCACCCCGTCCTACGTCGCGAAGCTCGAGCAGGACCGTCCCAGGGCGGGCGCACGCCTGCGCGCGCTCAAGTCGCACGTCGACCGGCCCCTCGCTGCGATCCTGAGCCTCAACACCATCGCACACACCGTCGGGGCAGCAGGTGTCGGCGCTGAGGCGCAGCGCCTGTGGGGCTCGGAGGTGCTGACCATCACTTCTGTGATCTTGACGCTGCTGATCCTCTTTTTCTCGGAGATCATTCCCAAGACGCTAGGCGTGATGTATTGGCGCCGCTTGGCAGGGTTCATTTCGGCGGTCTTGCCGCCGCTGATCCTAATCCTGCTTCCGCTGGTCTGGCTTGCCGAGGCGATCACCGGTTTCATGAAACGTCGCCGGGTCGTCGAGACGCTCTCTCGCGAAGAATTCGCTGCCCTGGCGCGCGTGGGAGAAGAGCAGGGCGTGTTCGACAAGTCGGAAATGAGAATCCTCCGCAATCTGTTTCTCTTCGGTTCGCTGCGCGCGAGGGACATCATGACGCCGCGCACGGTGATGTTCTCGCTCGAAGAGAACACGACGGTGCGGGATGCGATCGCTGAGCGCGGCTCCATGGTCTTCTCGCGCGTCCCGATTTGGAGGGGAACCCTGGACCAGGTAACCGGATACATCTTGAAAGATCAGCTGTTGCTGCGAGCGGCACGTGATGAGCTCGACGTGCCAGTTCGTTCTTTCGCGCGGGAGGCGTTGATCGTGCCCGACACCGTTCCATTGCCCGCTCTCTTCGAGAAGTTCCTCGACAGTCGTGAACACATCGCCGTGGTCGTTGACGAGTACGGGGGCGTTGACGGCGTCGTCACGATGGAAGACGTTCTCGAGACGCTCATCGGGCTCGAAATCGTCGACGAGATGGACTCGACCGAGGACATGCGCGCGATGGCCCGCGCCAAGTGGGAAGCGCGCGCCAAGCACATCCAAGGCAGTCCATCCGACCGACCAAAGCCAGTGGACTCCGCCCACGGCTCATGAGGGCTTCGCTTACAGGCGGTGGTCTTCCTAGGTCGAGCGTCGAGCGATGGATATACGCTCTCAAGCCGGCGAGCTGGCCGAAGCTGCTCGTGCCGGCGCTCTTCGGGCAGGTCCTCGGTGCGAGCCACGCCGAGGGGCTCGATGTGCAGGCGCTCTACTGGGGGCTCAGCTTCACGGTGCTCGGGCTCGGCTTCATCGTCTTGCTGAACGATTGGGGCGACCGCGATGTCGACGCGGTCAAGCGGAAGATGTTCCCAGACGGGTGTTCCCCCAAGACGATTCCGGATCGGATCCTCGGCGCGCGTGCGGTCGGACTGGCGGGTCTCTTCTTTGGTGGCGCTGCCCTGTTCGTTGCCGCTGGCGCGGAGTTGGCCCTACGGCGGCCAGTCGCATTCGAAGCGGGATTCCTATGCATGATGGTTTTCATGATGTATACGCTGCCGCCGATCCGGCTCAACTACCGGGGCGGAGGGGAGCTCTTGGAGATGCTCGGCGTCGGTGCGGCGCTGCCGCTCTACAACGTCTACTTGCAGGCGGGCGCCATGGTTCCGCGAGCCTGGCCTTGGGTCGCGGGCTTCTCGGTGTTGAGCCTCGCCAGCGGGATTGCAAGCGGGCTCTCCGATGAGGAGAGCGATCGCGCTGGGGGGAAGCGCACCTTCGCATCCACCTACGGGAACGCCGCCGCGCGAAGGATGACCGAAGCGTGTGTGTTGCTGGGAGCCGGCATCTGGGTTGTTGCTTCCTTCTCGAGGCCGGATTGGGTGCCCATTTGGGTCGTCGCGCCGGTCGTGGCAATTGTCCTCTGGAACTTCGTCGCCATGCGGAAGGTCAGCAACACGGCGGTCACGAACGCGTTTCGAGCGCAGGGCGCGTATAAGCGCTTCCTTCATCGAGCCATTTGGCATAGTACGACAGTGGCCTCGGTGCTGCTGTTGCTGCGATCGGGTTCGGCATGACCGCCCACGCGATAAACGACACGAAGACTCCCCTTGCGGAGGTGGAATCTAGGATCCGGCAGAGCCCCCGTGGCGTGTTGACCCTCGACCCCAGTCGACCGGCTGCGACCTCGCTCACCGATGTCGTCTCCGAGCTGGCCGACTCGCGCCAGTCACCACACTTGGCGGCCGCGGCGGCGGCGGTCGCAGAAGCCCAGCTGCAGAGCTTTCCGGAGAATCTGTTCTGGGATTTCGACTTCTACTTGGCGTCGATCCACCGCCATGCTTCGGCTGTAACCGACTACGCAAGCTACCTGGAGCGAGTCACCAGCATCACCGTCGGCTTGATGCGGGTCTACGGCCAACAGTCGATGATTCGGTTCCGATACGTGCACGATTTCATGTACGGGTTTGATTGGGCGCGATGGGTTTACCGTGATCCCGGAGCGCACGAGGGCGTCGAGCCTTTCGGGATCGACTTTCTTCAGCAGACCGAGAGCCGGGGTCGAGATATTCTCACGCTCATCGAGGCCGATGACGACTGGTACCCGAGGCTCGCCGATGGGGTTTCGCGAAACCCGTTTCCGTTTTCGCGAAACCCCGAGGACGAGCTTTCCCTCTATCGATCGCTTGCCGCGCGAGGGTGCGTGCCTGTCGAAGCATGGCGGCTCGACGCGAAGCCCGATGCGAACCGAGACTTCGACGCGCTTCGCGAGGACGCGGCTGCGTTGCTAGGGTTGAGCCGCTAGAGCTTCACAATCATCGCGAGCATCCAGAGCGCGACCAATAGATTGAGTGCGATGCTGGACCACCAGGCGGCACGGAACGGGTCCTCGGAGCGAGCGCCGGCCAGCAAAGGCAGCAGCGGCGTGATCGCCACGACGGCTTTGGCCGGCACCGAGACCCAAGGCGTCCACAGGAATATGCCAAAGGCAGCGAACGCGATCCCGGCAGATGCGAAGCGGCGTGCGGAGCCCATCCCGTGCCGAACAGGCCAAGTCCTCTTGTGAGCTCGCTTGTCGTCCGCGATGTCGGGGAGGGCGGTAAGGACGTTGCTGCAGACCCCAAGGAGCGCGGCAGGCCAAATGACCCATCCCGGCGCGAGCACCTCCTCGGCTTGCAGATAGTAGCCGAGGGAGGGGAGCCCGATACCCACTCCAATGCCCTGCAGGAGCTCGCCCCCGCCGCGGTAACTCAAGCGCGCCGGCGAGAAGCTGTATAACCACATCAGCAGAAGTGCGGCGAGCCCATAGAAGGGTGTCCATGTGCGTCCGAGAAGAGTCAACGCGCACGAGTAGAGCAGAAGTAGGACGGCTGCTGCCCGAGCGGCGCGCTCCACTTGCAGCGGTGTGAGCTTGCCTTCCGGAATGACGCCTGACCCCCCGGAGAGCAGCGTGCGTCGTCCACTGTCCGCTTCATGGTCGGCGAAGTCGTTCGCAAATACGACGAACAGATGATCCAACACACCCCAAAGCAGCGCCGCCGCGAACCACGCCCAATTGAAGCCTCCGGTGACATGCCACGCGGCCACCTGTCCGAGCATCAGCGGCACAGCTATGTTGATGTGCGCGAGCGGCCGCGACGCTTGGATCCAGCTCGTCATACCGGTCACGCCCCTCGATATCACGTTTCGATCCTGCTAGGTGTCCGTCGTGCACGCGGCCATTCGGGAACCCCTCACGCGGCCAGTCCAGTTCTTCACCGGAAAGGGCGGAGTGGGCAAATCCACGGTGCTCGGCGCTCTGGCCACGGCAGCCGCGCGAGCGGGAAAGCGACCGCTGATCGTCGAGCTAGGGATTCACACGTCGTCGTCGCACTTGTTTCACGGTCCGGACGTTGGGTACGAACCGGCGGAGGTGGCGCCGGGCGTCCATGCGACGAGGGTTCAGTTCGAGCCGGCTCTGGTCGACTACATCACATCGCGTCTGAAGCTCCGTCCCATCGCTGCTCTCGTGGTCAAGAACAACTCGTTGCGGCGTCTGTTCATGGCCGCTCCCGGAGTGGACGAGATTGTGACCCTGCACCGCGTGGCGCAGCTTGCCGCCGATGAATGTTGGGGCCCCATCTTGGTCGATCTCGAATCAACCGGACATGCGCTGATGTTCTTCGACCTTCCCAGCGTGCTCGAAGTCTTTCTCAAGGAAGGACCCCTTCGCCAAGTGCTCGATAGCGCGACCGAGCTCGTCCGCGACCAGCACCGATGCGCGGTCCACATCGTCACGGTGCCCGAGGCCTTGGCCGTCAATGAAACTATCCAACTTTACGGACGACTCCGCGAACGCGAGGATCTTCACCTCGGTTGTCTGTTCATCAACCGCATTCCACACGTTTGGTTCGACGAGGAAGAGCAGCGGTTGGTGAAAGCCGAGATCGAGGGCGTCAGCGCCGGCGAACCTTGGGCCTCTGACCTTGCGCTTGCCGAGTATCTGGCGCGGCGGAGGGGGACTGCCGAAAAGTGCCTGCACGGGCTTCGTCGGGATATCGACCTGCCGACGATGACGTTCGATGCGCACGACCAGGACAGCTCCGCCATCATCGAAGCCCTATCCCGAACGATTGAGCAAGCGGAGCTCTGGTGATCGAGCTTTCCGATGACTGCAGGCTTGCGTTTTGTGTCGGGGTGGGCGGAGCGGGCAAGACGACGTTTGCCGCTGCGTTGGCTCTTCGAGAGGCGCTGAGGGGCAGGTCGGTCCTCGTGCTGACTGCCGATCCCGCACGGCGGTTGGCCGACGCGCTCGGCATCCATGGCCTGCGGGACGCTCCTTCCGACGTAGCGCTGCCTACACATGCAAGTGGTGGTGAGCTCCATGCCGTGATGTTGGAAACGAAAGCCAGCGCTGACGAGATCATTCGGCGCGCGGCCGATGACAAAGTGAGGGCGCAGCGTGTTCTCGACAACCGCATCTACCAAGCGTTCTCCAACACGCTCGCGCGGTCTCACGCCTACGCAGCGATGGAGCGGGTCTACGAGACGGTGCATGACCCGCGCTACGACCTCATCGTCGTCGATACACCGCCAGCGCAAAGCTCGATCGAGATCTTGGATGCTCCGGCGCGCTTGGTGCGATTTCTCGACCAGCGCGTGGTGCGCTGGTTTCTCCAAGCCTCAGATGATTCTCCGCAGCTACGCGGCGGCGCGATCGCGCGGATGCTATTGCGAACCGTTGCGGGGGATTCCTTGGTCTCGGCCCTCACCGAGTTCCTCACCGAGATGGCCTTTCTTCGAGAGGGGTTCGCCGAGCGGGCCAGGGACGTCCGTGACCTGATGAGATCCTCGAGCACGAGCTTCGTGCTCGTTTCATCGGCGGACTCGGTAGGGATTGAGGCTGCCAAGTCGGTCGCCGCCGAGGTCGCGGCCAGGGATTTCGAGCTTGCACACGTGGTTTTCAACCGGGCGTTCATTCCGGAGATCGGTCGCATCGATGATGCTCCGGTCGTCTATCCGGAGAGGCTTGCTGCGCTTGCTCCGAAGCTCCAGCGGATGCGTGCGCTTCTCACGGAGGAGGAACAGCGAAAGCATGCGAACATGGTAGCGTTTTGCAACGAGCACGGGGTAGGGGCTTGCTCGCTTCCCGAGGCGACTCGTCCGCTCGGCGATACGTCCGC
>CAZHPJ010000065.1:0-9817 GCA_964534585.1 uncultured Sandaracinaceae bacterium
GGCCGGCGTCGACCCGTAGAAGGCTAGCTGCTTGCGCGCGGCAAGTTTGCTTTGCCCGAACGACTCTTCGGTATCGGCCGTGACCACCAGCGTGGCCGACATGATCTCGAGGTCAGCGCGGGCACGGCCCGATTTGGCCAGGCCCTTCTCCAGTGCGGGCATCATGTTCTCGAGCAAAGACTTGCGCGTATGGAAGGGGTGCGAGATGAAGCCGTCGGATACCTCGCCGGCCACGGCCGTCATCAGCGGGAGGAAACCGCCCGTGAAGATGGGCGGCGGACCATAGGGATTCGGCCCCGGATTGAAGGCCGGGATCATGATGGTGTGCGTGTAGAGCTCGCCTTCGAACTCGAGCGGCGCCTTGCCTTCCCAGCAATCCCAGATCGCTCGAATGGCCAACACGATCTCGCGCATGCGCTTGGCTGGATGCGACCAGGTGGAGCTGAAGCGTTTTTCGATATGGGGCCGTACCTGGGCGCCCAGCCCCAACACGAAGCGCCCGCCGCTGATGCTCTGCATGTCGTAGCCCAGATTGGCGAGGTTCATGGGGTTGCGGGCGAAGGCGACGGCGATCGCCGTGCCCAGACGAATGCTCTCGGTGTGCTCGGCGGCCACCGCCGCGGCGAGGAAGGGATCGTGCTTGGCCTCGAAGCTGAAGGCACCGTCGTACCCGATCTCCTCGAGCTCGCGGTAGATGGTGCGCGCCCTACGAGGGTCTTCGAGGGGGGCCGTGGTGTAGATCTTCATTCGACGATGCGAATGAGGTGCGTGGGGTCCGTCGTGAGATCGGTGGTGTCGATCGCGTGCAGGGAGTCTCGAACGTCCCCTTCGCGCGCCTCGTGCGTAAGCATCGCAATCGAGGCGGTGCCGCCGGCATCTACGTCCTGAACCATTTGCTCGATCGAGATACCCACATCGCCCAGCCTACCCGAAAGCGCAGCCAGCACCCCGGACTCGTCCCGCACCGAAAAGCGGAGGTAGTAGCGGGACGACACGTCGGTGATCGCCTGAATCTGTGCGCCCTCTGACGGGGAGCTCCACGTCCTGACGGGTGCGCCGGCGAGTGCATTCTTCGCGATATCGATGATGTCGCCCGCAACACTCGTGGCCGTCGGACCCGCCCCGGCCCCAAGGCCCGAAAGGAAGCTAGGCCCCACCATCTCACCCTGAATCGCAACTGCGTTGAGCGCGCCATCGACGTGCGCAAGTGGATCGCCCACGGGGACCAATGCAGGATGGACCCGTAGATCAAGAGCGCCGTCCTCCAAGCGTTGCGCGATGGCGAGGGGCCGGATCGCATAGCCGAAGTTTCGTGCGTATTGAATGTCGCGCGGATCGACCTGTTCGATGCCCTCTGTCGGAATCTCGCTAGGCAGAACGCGCGCGCCGAATGCGAGGCCAGCGATGATCGCCAGCTTGTGACCAGCATCGCCGCCCGTGATGTCGAGCGTCGGGTCTGCCTCCGCAAACCCCGCCTCCTGCGCGGCTTTCAACGCCTCCGCAAAGGCAGCCCCATCGTTGGCCATGCTCGACAAGATATAGTTGCTGGTTCCGTTGATGATGCCCCTCACGGACTGAATGCGATCGGAAGCAAGCGACTCCCGAATCACGCGGATCACGGGGATGGCGCCAGCCACCGCGGCCTCGAAATACAGATCGCAGCCGTTGGCCTCCGCAAGCTCGAACAACGCCCCACCTCGTTCGGCGAGAAGCGCCTTGTTGGCCGTGACTACGTGCTTCTTCGCCTGGAGTGCCGTGCGCACCAATCGATCAGCCACCTCGACCCCGCCGATGAGCTCGACGACGATATCGACGTCGTCCCGCTCGGCAACTTCAAACGCGTCGTCGAGCAACGCGACGCTCGGGTCTTGCGCGCGGACGATGTCGAGCCGGGCCGGGTCCTTGTCCGCCACGGCCGCCAGCTTGACCGGCGCACCCACCCGCTCACTGATGACGTCTGCGTGCTGCAGCAAAGCCTTCGCCAGACCTTCCCCGATCACGCCGCAACCACACAATCCAACCCGAATTTCGCGGTTCAATCTACTACCTCCGAGAAGCGATCACGGTAGCAGACACGGCCACGCTGTCATCTGGAGCAGTCGATCACGGCAACAACCGAAGCCACGTTGACCTGTTCACTGCCCATTGACTTACCTGGCGGCTGCATGATGCACTGCCCAGAGTTCGGAGCCTCCAGAAGCAATCGGTGACGAAAGCGGGATCGCGTCAACATGAAGATACTGCTCTCATTGAGATACGGTGATTTCAGAGAGATGAAGGCCGGTGTGGCTGCCATGGTCAAAACCCTGGGATGGGCAGAGGGCGCCAGAGCCACGCTCTTCGCTACCCGGAGACACATGGAGGCAATCCGGAGGGGAGAGGGCCTCTACCCTGAGAAAGGCAAGCAACGTGTCTGGTTCAAGCTGCACTATCTCAAGAACGTCTACGACTATCTGAAGATGCAGAACGGAGAAGGGGCGGACGAACGCTTCGAGTCCATCGTCAAAGGCCCTACACTCGAGTTCATCGGCAACGTCGTACCCCCGTCGCACTGCCTAACCAGGAACTATATCCTGCATCATCTCTGGGACGATATGATCGCCAAGGACACCAACATCGTCGCCGAAGCGTGTCCGCCAAAGGGGAACGCCGCGTCCATGCGGGTCACCCGATGCTTCATCAACGAGGTGTCTCGCGACATCGGTCTCCTGCCCGTTGCAGACAGGTTGTGCCACGGCGACTATCTCTTCTGGGAGAGCTACCACCCGAACATCACCTTCTCTCGAACACGAACGCTCGTCGGTGGAGACCCCCTGTGCGACCACACGGTCACCTGGAAAGCCTGAAGACTGAGGTGAACCTCCCATCACTCGACCCGTGCTACCTGACGCGACGTACCTTGTCCCCCGCGGTGCCTCGGTAGTCGCGAACCCCCCCGGGTACAACTTCAATGCGAAAAGCTTGTCGGCTTCTATGATGCGACTGACAAGAGGGCTTGCGCAGGCCCGATGAGCTGCTGCTCCATCATGAACGAAGCATAGTGCGGGAACTGGATCAGGGCGCCTGTTTGTGCGGCAAGCGCGATCGCGTCGCCCAGCGGGCGGTTGGCCATCAACATCGACCGGATCTCGTCAGTGAGGCGCAGTGACTCTACGACTGCCACGCGTCCTAGGAAGCCGGTTTGATCGCACTGCTCGCAGCCTACCGCCCTAGGCAGCGCAATCGGATGCTCCGGGTCGTAGAGCTTGCGCGCAACGAGTGCATCGCGCAGGAGCTCGGGGACTGCTCCGGTGACAGTGCAGTGGGGACAAAGGCGCCGCGCGAGGCGCTGGACCAGCACCAATGCCATCGACTCTGCGATTACCGTCCGGTTACAGCCGAAGTTCTCGAAGCGCTGGATGACGGCACTCGCATTGTTCGCGTGGATCGAGGTAAACACCAGGTGGCCGGTCATCGCTGCCTCGAGCGCAAGCTGTGCCGTCTCCTCGTCGCGGACCTCGCCAACCATCGCCACGTCGGGGTCTTGACGGAGCATCGCACGCAGCACCTGGGCAAAGCCGAGCCCGATTGCATGGTGGACCTGAACTTGGGTCACGCCATCGAGGCGATACTCGATTGGATCTTCGACCGTAATGATGTTCGTGTCTGGACGGATCTTCTGGCGCTCGTGAAGTGCCGCGTAGAGCGTCGACGTCTTTCCGGACCCCGTCGGCCCGGCGACGACGATGGCACCATAGGGACGCTGGAGCACGTCCCGCATCGCCGACAAGGTTCCCTGCTCGACGAAGATCTGTTCGAGCGGCTGCAGCATCGCGGCGGCTTCGAACACGCGCATCACGAGCTTCTCACCCTCGCTCGCGGGCAAAGTCGAAACGCGAAGGTCGACGTCACGCCGTCCTACGCGGACGCCGATGCGCCCATCTTGTGGTCGCCGCCGCTCCGCAATGTCGAGGCCTGCGAGCACTTTGAATCGAGCAACCAGCGCCTTGGCGAACTGCGCTTCGACAGACTGTTCCCAATCCAACAACAACCCGTTCACCCTAAAACGAATGCGAACGCCCTCACGCTGGGGCTCCAGATGGATGTCGCTGGCCCCCCGCTCGAGACCCACCGCCACGACCTCAGCCGCGAGCGCTACGATTCGCTCGCCGGCTCTTTGACTTGGGCGTTCCAAATCGCGTTGCGAGTCGGCCTGATCAAAGTGGATCGCATTGGGGTCTACGCGCTGACCACGGCGAGCGGGGTGAGCCGAGGCGTGCAGCTTCAGCCGCCGTGCCGCCGCAGTGAAGTCCTCCGCAGAAATCGCGACCACTCGCGGTTGGGCGTTGTTCAGCACGCGCTGCAAGTCTCGGAGCGCGGCCTCGTTGAAGGGGTCGACCATGCCGACGGTCAGGACGTGGTCGCGAAGGTCCAAGGGGATCATTCGATGCTGCTGGATGATTTGCACTGGCACAGTGTCGATGACCGAATCCGTGAGGTCGTAAGATGACACGCGCACGAAAGGAACGGTTGCGTCGCCGCGGGGGGGCACCGAGGGTCGATCACTGGCGAAACTATCTCCTGCGGGTGGTGGGGGCGGACGGCTCGTGCTCGTCTTGACCAACCGGTCGGCGAGCGACGCCGCTAGCGCCTGAGCAAATGACGGGATCTTCCGGCACAACTGCTCGACCGCGGTCTGGCCCAAAGTGAGTACGACGCACGGCCCTTCGGCGATGACGTCGTAGGGCTGCGACTCACCCAACAGCATGCCGACCTCGCCGAAATGATCACCCTCCCCGACCGTGAAGAGCGTGCTCCGCGAACCAGCGCATGTATCGAGCAAGCTCACCGAGGCGGTGCCTCGCATCAAGATTCCGATGCTGTGCTCACGGGACCCGGCGCACACCAAGGCCGCCCCAGAAGGCGCCTGGACTACTTCGACGTGGGGCGCCACCTTCTCCGCGACCTCGGGAGGGCACCCCCGAAACAGCGACGAGTGACCTAAGAACTCGGCAATGGCTGCCGTCGTCAATGGGCTCGCCCGGTCTATGGAATCACTCCGTGGCTTTCACCATGACGACGTGATCACGGTTGACGAAATGGGCGGCACAGGCATCGCGGACCTCGAAGAACCGGTCGGAGGCATTCAAGAAGTCTTGTAGGCGACTGCTCGCTTGCGGAAGGAGGATGCAAACCTCACCGACGAAGGTCCTTCCGTCGTCTAGGGTCAGGTCGATGGGCGTGCATCGATCCATCGCAGGTTGATCGTCCACCTCGCATCGACCACTCTTCTCTAGGTCGAGCGCGACGGTCATCCAAGCGATGGTGCGCTTGTTGATGAAGCGCACGCTTCTATCGCCCGACATCACCGTGAGAAAGGGCTCGTGATTGAGCAAGAGCTCACTAGGTCGCTCAGAGCCCGGATGCGACGCCGCGCTCCGGTCGAGGAACACTGTTAGCTCCTCCGGCTCACCACCCTGAAGCGCGATCTCGACCGAAACTTGGTGCTTCGGTACGCGATACGAGTCCGAGCGCCAGCTGGGTTGCGGGGGCATTCGCCGACCGTACTACGACCCGCTCGGCGCCTGCAATCCATTAAGCTTCGTCGCGGAAACTGCAATGGCGGGAAGGCCATCATTTAGACTGCTGGAACCTTCAGGAATCTTTCCCAGGGTGCATAGAACGTGGGCGAGCTCGACGACCTCGGCGTGGTCTTGCCTGTGTCCTCCATCATCGTGCTACTTGTCGCTCTCGCGCTGGAAAACCGGCTCACCATCCATCCATGTGCTCTCAACTACCGTGCTGTGCACAAATGGGTCTCCTGAGAGGATGACGAAGTCTGCGGGCGCACCTGCTTCGATGCCTCGTTTCGCGTGCCCTGTGATGCCTTTCGTTCCCGCACAAGTATAGGCATGCACGGCTTCTTCCGGCGTCACGCTCTCTCGTTCGAGATAGACACTGCCATCAGGCAACGAGCGCTCTACGGCGCAACGCATATTGTACAAGGGGTCCAATGGACCACAGGGGTTGTCAGAGCTCATCAGCAAATCGACGCCGGCATCCAGCATGGATCGAGCGGCCAGGCCACGATATTTTCGGCCTAGGTGCATCTGTTTGAACTGACCGCCATAGTGCGGAATGAAACCCGGTTGCATCGATACCATGATCTGATGCTTTGCCAGTTTCTCGATGTTCTGATCGTCGACCAATGTTGCATGCTCCAGACATACCCGGGAAGTGAGCCCCGCTTCGACGATACAATCGCAGGCCATGTCCACAGCATGGTTGCCCAGTGCGTGAATTTTCAGGCGTTCATTGTGTGCGCCCAAAGTGTCCACACGCTGTTGTAGTTGCTGTTGTGAGAATATTGCGCCTTGGCGATAGAACGAGCCTTTTGAAAGAACCATGTCGCCTTCAAACAACCGACGCAGGGGAGCCCTGCTGAAACGCCCCAGCGCCTCCGCAAAGATATTGATCGTCATGGTGAGTGCGGTACCGATATCGATGCACATGGCACAGCGATGCGCGCCGTCCGTGAAAATCTTGGCGCTGGTAGGGCCGTCGCCATAGTCGTCGAGCGTGCTGGCCGCATCAGCCGAGCTGATCGGGCCGTTCTCGCCGACAGCAGACCAACTGATACGCAAAGCGGTTTCGCCATTCACACGTTGCAGGGCCTGGCTCATCGATCGCGTCGCGGATGGATCGTGAGCATCGGTAATGCCGTAAGCCAAATGGCGCTGTGCTTCGGCCAAAATTACTTTTCGTAGTCCTTCAGGGCCCAAGTCTCGTATGATCGAATCGAATACCGTCACCAGACACTTGGAGAAAAGTTCTTCCCAGACGATGCCATTGGGAACACCTCTGGTGCTGTCCATGAAACGCGTGTGAGCCCGTTGCGTGAGTGAACACGTCCTCAAGCCCGACTCCGAAAGAATTCCGCGGTGCAGCGATTCGCAAACCAAGAAGACATTGCGCCCACCGGAGGCCACTTCCAGCTCCCTGGCTGTGGGCGGTTGCGGACTTCGCCACGTGTCCCAGCCCGCGAAGAAATAGACAAGCCACTCGGCTGTGCTGTCGGTAGCAGCCAGTTGTCGTAGTTCCCGCAGGGCATCTTGCTTGGAACGCCAATGGCTGCCACTTCTGGTGATGTTGGTCAGGGCAGCAGCCGAAATATGGCTATGGCAGTCCACGAAGCTAGGCAGGACATGCCGTTGGTGGGCATCGACGGTTTGTCTTGCAACTGGCGGCTTTGTATCCCCTGTGCCGACGGCGCTAATCACGCCTCGACGCACCGCAAACCACCCCTCGTGTGGCGCGGGATGCTGGCCCGACCAGACCGTAGCATCGACGACGACGACATCATTCACTTGATCTTGCATGTTGTTCTTTCAGTCGTCTTCCATAGAGATGGGCTCTTCTGAGATGAAGGTCTTGTCTGGTCGCCTGCAACTAGAAAGGCTTGCCCGGCAGGCTGTCCCAGAGACCAATTGTCGCCCCGATGGCGATCGTCAGCCCGGGAAGGACGGAGCCAAAGAAGAAGAACACGAGCCCCAGCTTGGCTGAGGCAGTGGGCTCGTGCAGTTGGTTCGACGTTCCGCCGCGAATGCCAAGAGAAACGTAGCGGCTAAGCGAGAGCACCATCGTCCAGCCCATGATCTCGATCAGCACCCAAGCCGGGAACACTTCGCCGAATGGCCAGAACGACGCGAGTGCGCCTGCGAGAACGATGAACGGCCCGTAATGGAGTGCGGCGTGATGAGCGGTGTCGATATAAGAGTGAGCTTGGCCGTCTCGAGCCCCTAACATCGCTCTCCATTTCCAAACACCCGTCATCAGCGCGGCGATGAAGTAGAAGATCGAGAAAAAGAGCGCGGCGTGCAGCGGCTCCGGCAGCGAATTGAGGGTCATGGTCTTCCTTCCCAAGAAATCGTGTCTTGCCAGGCAACTATGTCTCGCCAGAAATCCTCGCGTCGTTCGTTCATGACCATGTGCCCGACATTTGGGTAGAGAAGCAGGCGGCCATTTGGCAGGGTTTCGGCAAGACGGAGGGTCTTCTCATGAGGGATGACAGGATCACACTGACCATCGAGGACCAAAACCGGTTGGCATCAACGGTTCCCAGAAAGCCGAGCAGACGGCAATCCCGTGCACGAACATCCAGACCGGGCCAGGCCGCGTGGCCAGTGTCTCCGGATGATCGATGAAGAGCGTATGCCCTCGTACATCGATCCTTGACCTGATGACCACGGTATGCGAGTTATTGCTCATATTTGCAATTTAGCTTCAAAGCGAATTCTTGCCTACTCGCATTGGAACGTCTCACTGATGGCCAGCCAGAAACTGTCGCAATCGCCAACAACAGCGGCGCGCAAAACACCAAAACAGCAGCGTTCGAAGCAAATGGTCGAGACCATTCTGGAGGCGGCTGCTCGCATTTTGGAGGACGGAGTCCAGCCCTTCACAACCAATCACATCGCCGAGCGAGCGGGCGTGAGCATTGGCTCACTCTATCAATACTTTCCGAGCTCGAACGCCATCATGGCCGCTCTGATTGAAAAGCATGTGGCGGACGAGCGCGAAGCGGCGGAGGCGATTCTTGCAGCCGCTAGCGATACGGAGACCGATGTGATGCGCGACCTGCTCGTTGCATTTGTGGATGCCCACGGGGACGCGCCGCGACTGACAGCCCGACTACACGCGCTCGCCCCCGGGTTCGATTTGCAAAACCATTTGGCGAATGCCCGCAACGCACAGGCTGCCAGAATTGCGGAGGTCATGGGCTTGCCGAAGTCCGATGTGCTCATGTCTGTCATGGCCGTTGAAGGCGTCGTGCTAGCCACGCTCGCTAGTCACCCGGCGCGGCTCAAATCAAGCACCTTCATCGACAAGCTCTACGCGATCGCGCTTGCACCTTTGGCACCCAGTTAGGTGTCCCGCAGGTCAACGAGCTGCACTAGCTACGGCGTGAGCACCCACAGCTCGCGATTGAACAACACGTCGCGGGCGGTGAAAAACACATCGCCATCGAGCTCCAAGAAATCCTCGGGGCTCGAACCTAGGGGCCCCGGCAGCAAGTCGCCTTCCATGTATGTACCCGCGGCAGTCCCGTCGGATCGCCATAGCTCGGGGCCGGTTTCGGGCGTGTCGATGGTCATGAACACAGTGGAGGCGCTGACAAACATTTGTCGAGCCGAGCTTGGAAGCGTCGTCACGCGCTCCTCACCGCCGGGCTGTCCGCTGGTTCGCCACAACTCGTACACATCGTCCGAGATTTCGACCGCGATGTAGAGGTACCCCCCCATGCTCACCATTCGTCCGATGCCGCCGTCGGGGTCGGACGTGGGGTCCCAGACCAGTTGAGTGCCATCCGGAGTGCCGTCGGTTGTCCAGAGCGCTACTTGGTTTGCAACCGTGTAAGCGGTGAAAAAGAGCTCGTCACCCAATGGAGTGAATCGAAACGGGTCTGAGCCGCCCGTGGGCTCCAGATCGAAGAGCTCAGTGCCCTCGGGTGTTCCATCGGAGCGCCATAACTCCATACCAGTGACGCCATCGTTAGCGCTGAAGTAGAGCGCACCGTTCCACACCGTGAGGTTCCTGGCGCTATCGAATCGGCTCACCTCGGCGGTGCCCGCGCCGGTGCCATCGCTCGTCCACAGTCCAAAGCCAGCCGGGCCCGTGGCGAAGAAGTAGACTTTGCCAGCGAGCTCGACGAGCTCCTTGGGATTCGAGTCGCCCCCCGGGAGGATGTCTTTGACCTGGGTCGTGCCAACGTCGGTTCCGTTTGAAGTCCACAGCTCCATGCCGTCGGACAGCGACGCGGCGAAATAGAGGAGTCCGT
>CAZHPJ010000066.1:0-9784 GCA_964534585.1 uncultured Sandaracinaceae bacterium
CCCCGTCGGGCGGGATGCTCGCGTCGGTACCGGCGTCATCGATGGATCCGTCGATCCCACCATCCGGATCGATGCCCGCATCGCGTCCCGGGAACGTGGGGGCAGCGGTTTCGCCACAGCCAGCCGCGGCTGCAGCGGCCAGCAGAACGTAAGCAAAGAAACGCATCGTCAAAAAAAGTAGCCCCGTAACCAACGGCGGGTCCGTGGACCGTTCTATGGTCCGGAGCATAGCGCCTCTGGCTCTCCGCCGCATCCCGGCTGTCCCGAGAGCTTGACCACCCGCAAGTCCGCCCCAAGGCTCAGGACATGTCGTCACTCGATAGCGCTTTGATCGCGATAGAGCGCGCGTGTGGGAGCGGCTCGGTGATTCGAGATCCGAGCTTGCTCGAAGGCTACGCACACGACGAAAGCGAGGTCGAGCCTTGTGTGCCCGAAGCGGTAATACGCGCCACGAGCACCGCCGACGTCTCGGCCGTCATGAAGGCGGCGTACGAACACGAGGTTCCTGTGACGCCTAGGGGAGGCGGCACGGGCCGTGTCGGTGGCGCGGTGCCCGTACCAGGCGGAATCGTGTTGGCTTTCGAGAAGATGAACGCGATCGAGGGCATCGATAAACCCGAGCTCACCGCGCGCGTGCAACCAGGCGTGGTCACCGGTGAGCTCAAGCGAGTCGCCGAGGAAGAACAGCTCTTCTATCCGCCGGATCCGAATTCGCTCGATTCCTGCGCGATCGGCGGGAACTTGGCGGCCAACGCCGGCGGCCCGCGCGCGTTCAAGTATGGTGTCACACGCGAATACGTGATGGGGATGGACGTCGTGTTGGCGGACGGGACGATCCTCAAGCTCGGGCGTGAAACCAAGAAAGGTGTGACGGGCTACGATCTGACAGCATTGATGGTCGGCAGCGAGGGCACGCTCGGAATCGTGACGGAGGCAACGCTGCGATTGATTCCAAAGCCCGAATCCACGGTGACGGCGCTGGCCTGCTTCTCCAGCTTAGATGAGGTAGCGCCCGTCGTGTCGACGCTGCTGGCGCAAGGCCAGCTCCCGGCTTGCATCGAGCTCCTCGACCAGGAAGCGATACGCATCGTGCGCCCCGAAGCTGGGTTGACGATTCCAAATGAGACAAAGGCTATGCTTCTGATCGAGCTCGACGGTGAAGCAGCGAAGCTCGAAGCGGACCTCGAACGAATGGGCAACATCTTGTTCGATCTCGACGCACTCGAGGTGTTGGTCGCGCAACACAGCGGCGAACGCGATCGGCTGTGGGCGTCACGCCGCGAGCTCAGCCACAGCTTGAAGCGGCAGGCCAAGAACAAGCTTTCAGAAGACGTCGTCGTTCCCCGCACCAAGATGGCCGCGCTTCTCCGCTACTGCGCGGAGCTCTCCGAACGGCACGAGCTGCTAATGCCGACGTATGGCCACGCCGGAGACGGCAACTTACACGTGAACTTCCTGTGGAACGATCCGGATGAGAAGGCCCACGTCGACCAGGCGATCAAGGCGCTTTTTCAACGGGTGATCGATCTACGCGGCACCCTGAGCGGCGAGCACGGAATCGGCGTCTCGAAGGCTCCATATTTGCCCATGGAGCAGTCCCCGGAGCTGATCGCACTGCAGCAAAAGATTAAGGATGTTTTCGACCCCAAGCACATCCTAAACCCAGGAAAGATCTTCCCAGCCGACGCCAAACGCTTCCACGGAGCCTGCTAACCATCGACACCGGTCGCGTGCATCGAAGTTGACGTACGGAGGGGCGCGGGGAACGCGAGGCGGGATTCTACCTACAGCAGCATGTTCGCCGGCGATTCCACAATCCGCTTGAACGCCGCCATGAACTTCGCCCCGGTCGCCCCGTCGATCACTCGGTGATCGCAGCTCATCGTGAAGCGCATGCGGCGGCCAGGCACGACCTGGTCGCTTTGGACCACGGGCTCGTTTCGGATCGTACCGACGGCCAGGATCGCGCCCTCCGGTGGGTTGATCACAGCGGTGAACTCTTCGATGCCGAACATGCCGAGGTTGGAGATCGAAAACGTCCCGTTGGTCATGTCTTCGAGCTGGAGCTTTTTGTCCCTCGCGAGTGCGGCGAGATCTCGGACTTCCTCGGCTATCTGAGCGACGCCTTTGCGGTCGGCATCGCGCACCACCGGCGTCATCAGACCGTCGTCGACCGCGACAGCAATCGAGATGTCCACTACTTGGTGGTAGTGGATCTCTTTGCCCATCCACGAGGCGTTGACCTCGGGAACCCGTCGAAGCGCAACCGCCGCTGCTTTGATGATCAGATCGTTGAGCGAAACCTTCTTACCCGCAGCCTCTAGCTCAGCATTCATCGCCTTACGCGCGTCTGCGAGCGGCGCGATGTCGACGTCGATGGTGAGGTAGTAGTGTGGAACGGTTTGCTTGGACTCGGTGAGCCGACGCGCAATCGTCCGCCGCATGCTGCTCGCTTTCTCGACGCGCGGCGGAAGACGCTCACCGCCAAGAACGGCCGCACCGCCGGTCCAGCGCTCTCCGGCGAGCGTACCGCCGGTCCAGCGCTCTCCGGCGAGCGTACCGCCGGCATAGGACTCGATATCACGCTTCACGACACGCCCGTGGGGCCCAGACCCCTGCACGGCACGAAGATCGATGCTCCGCTCCCGAGCCAACCGACGAACGAGCGGAGAAGAAAGAACCCGCCCCGACACGGCCGCCGACGCTAACCCTGACTCTGCCGCTGACACTGCCGCTGACCCTGGCTCTGCCACTGACTCTGCCGCTGACACTGACTCTGCCTCTGGCACTGCCGCTGACGCTGGCACCGACTCTGCCGCTGACGCTGCCCCAGCCTCCACCTGTGCCAGTAGCTCGCTGATATCCTCTCCGGCCTTCCCAATGATCGCCACCGGTGCGTCCGGCTCCAGCGTCTCGCCCTCCGGCACCAAGATCTTCAACAACACGCCGCGGTCGAAGGAGCGGAACTCCATCGTGGCCTTGTCGGTTTCCACCTCAGCCAAGAGGTCGTCGATCTCGACCTCGTCGCCCTCCTTCTTGGTCCAAGCAACTAGGGTGCCCTCTTCCATCGTCGGAGAGAGCTTGGGGAGTCCGATGATCTTGGCCATGGCTTACTTCGCGTAACTGACGCGCTTCACAGCGTCGATCACCCTCTCCTCAGTTGGAAGGACCTTATCTTCTAGATTCAGCGCGTAGGGCATCGGCACGTCAAGCCCGGTCACGCGCTCGATCGGCGCATCGAGGTAGTCGAACGCCTCGCGTTGAAGCCGGTCGACGATTTCGGCGCCAGGCCCGCCGTACGGCCAGTGCTCGTGAACCACCACGCAGCGATTGGTTTTCTTCACGCTCTGCACCATGAGCTCGGTGTCCAGTGGTCGAAGGGTGCGCGGGTCGATGACTTCGCACTCGATACCCTCCGCCGCAAGCTTCTCCACGGCTGCCAGAACCGTGTAGTACGGGCGGCCCCAGGTCACGATGGTGCAGTCGGTCCCAGGACGGGCCAGGCTGCTCTGGCCGATCGGAATGAGCTCGTCGACGCCTTCGTCCGGGACCTCGCCTTTGACTCCATAGAGGGTTTCACCCTCGAGAAAGACAACCGGACTGTTACTCCGGATTGCGCTCTTGAGGAGACCCTTCGCATCCCGCGGCGTGCTCGGCTGGACGACGTAGAGGCCCGGAATGTGAGTATAAAACGGCGCAACGCTGTGGCTATGCTGTGAAGCGACCTGCTTTGCGGCACCGTTCGGCCCGCGAAACACGATCGGCACCTGAATCTTGCCGGCACTCATCTGGTGAACCTTGGCAGCGTTGCTGATGATCTGATCGAAGGCGACGAACGAGAAATTCCACGTCATGAATTCGATGATCGGCCGAAGGCCAACCATCGCGGCTCCGATGCCAACACCTGCGAATCCAGCCTCCGCGATGGGAGTGTCGATGACGCGCCGCTCTCCAAATTTGTCGAGCAGGCCCTCGGACACCTTGTACGCGCCCTGGTAGTGGCCGACTTCTTCGCCCATCAGAAACACGCGATCATCACGGGCCATCTCTTCGCGCATCGCTTCGCGGAGCGCCTCTCTGTACCGCAGCTCCCTCACGACTCGCCCTCGGAAGCATGCGTCGTGCTCATCATGACATCCTCGCGAGCCGGCGCCGACTCTTCAGCAAATCGCACTGCTGCGTCGATCTCTTCGTCGACTTCGATATCGATGTCGTCGAGCGTGTTCTCGTCGACGCCAAGGTCCAGCAGCCTTTGCCGCGCCACGACGATTGGATCCTGTTGCTTGCGTTGCTCGAGCTCAGTCCGGCTCCGGTATTTCGCCGGGTCACTCATGGAGTGGCCACGGAACCGATAGGTCTGAATCTCGACGAAGGTTGGCCCTTCGCCTGTGCGTGCGCGCTCAACCGCTTCGGCGATGCGCTCACGCACGACCTCGACGTCATGACCCTCGAAGCGAACGCCCACCATGCCGTAGCCCTTTGCCTTGATCGATAGGTCTTTGAGCGGGCTGGTTCGCTCGAGCGGAGTGCCCATCGCGTATTGATTGTTCTCACAAACGAAGACGACGGGGAGCTTCCACAGGCCCGCCAGGCTCATCGCCTCGTGAAAACCACCAATGTTGGTCGAGCCCTCGCCGAAAAAGCAGATGGTGACGCGGTCTTCGCCAGCGTACTTCGACTTGAACGCCGTCCCTGCCGCCAGCGCCAGATGGCCGCCAATGATCGCCCAGCCGCCGAGGAAGCCCCTCTCGACGTCGAAGAAGTGCATCGAGCCGCCTAGACCACGCGAGCAACCGGTGTCTTTGCCGAAGAGCTCAGCCATCGCAGCATTGGCGGGCATCCCGCGCGCAAGCGCTATGCCGTGATCGCGGTAGGTCTGAAAGATGTAGTCACGGTCTTCGAGGACTTCGGCCGCAGCAACCGCAATCGCCTCTTGCCCGATGTACAGATGAAGGAAACCGCCGACCTTGCCCTTGGCGTAGTTGCGCGCCGCCTCTTCTTCAAAGCGGCGAATCACCATCATCATTCGATATTGTCGAAGAAGGTCGTCCTTGTTCGGCAACGGAATCCCCAGTCGATATCCTAGTGTAATCCGCTCGGGCGGCCATCAGAACATGGCCCGGCTCAGGCATCCCTAGCCAACCAAATCCGCCTGAACCCTTGCGGTGCTAGTTGTACGCGCCAGCAAGCAAAATGATACCTACAGCGCAGTACAATTGAGCACTCGATTGGCTTATCGTGCCTGAACTGCCTACGATTTGGTTGTGCGGATTCACACCTTGAGGGGGGCACAGCTCGAGGAATCCGTGCTCGGGGCGTCGAGCTCCCGGGCGCGGCCGGTCATGCGTGTGCTCGAAGAGGGACTCGAGGCGGCGGCGCTCGCCGTTCGCGCGACAGCCGGAGCGATATTCATTGGGCAAGCCGCAGACTCGCTTTGCTGCGTCGCGGCGTGCGGTCCCGACGCGAAGGCCCTGCTCGAGTACGGGGTTCCGCTTCATCCGGAGCTCGCCAAACGCGCGGTCGGACGGCGAACGCCTTTCGTCGCCTCGTCACTCGCATCTGATCCGCAGTTCTCGACACGCTCCTCGCACGAAACCCGGTTGGCGTTGCTGGCGCCATTACACGACGGGAGTCGGCCACTCGGAATTCTGCAATTGGTCAATCCGAAAGCGCCCGCTCGCTTCACGGTACGTGACGCGCGCGTCGTCGCGGGACTAGCCCGCCACCTCACCACGTCATTGATCCAAACCTCGTCGCTTCGAAGACAGGAAGGTCTCGCAGCACACGATCCGCTGACCGGCCTCCGAAACGTGCGAGAGCTCAACAGCTTGCTGACGAAGGCCGTAACCGCCGCGCGGCGAGGCGAGCGCGACATGGCGCTCATGTTCGTGGATGTCGATCACCTCAAACGCGTGAACAGCAAGCTCGGTCACGCGGCCGGAAGTGAAGCGTTGAAGCGCACCGGCAAGGCGCTGCACGAAGCGGCGGCTGGCGTCGGAGACGTGTTCCGTTTCGGAGGCGACGAGTTTGTCGTAGTCCAGAAGCGTGCATCGAAGGAAAGCGCCCGCGCGCTGGCAGACCATTTGCGAAGCCATGTCGCGGCCAACACGGCTGGGCCAATGCGACCTGGGGGAACACTGCCGAGGATCACGGTCTCCGTCGGGGTCGCCACGCTCCAAGGCCTGCGGCACCTCAATGGTCAGCCCCCGGGCGACCTCAAGGCACGCCTCATGACCACGGCTGATCGAGCGCTTTTTCGCGCGAAGGCGGCCGGCCGCAACCGAGTCGTCCTAGCCACCAGCCGCGACGATCGCCTGTAAGCAAGGGGGCTGTCCCCTTTTTCGGACACCCCTGCACCATCGCTCAGGCGACGACAGTGAGGTATTGTTCGGTGTTCGATTCGACGCGGGCCCTGACCTTCGCGGGATCTTCTTCGACGAACATTTCGTCGGGGGTAACCTTGAAGAGAGGCTGGCCCTTCGAGACGATCGTTCCATTGGTGTCGACGAGAATCTTGTCAACGGTTCCCGCGAACGGGGCGTACACTTTGTTGAACATCTTCATGACTTCGACGATGTAGAGCGGGTCGCCGATCTCGAAGTGTTGCCCCTCCTCGATGAAGCACGGCATGCCAGGCGCTTCCTGCGCGTAGTACATACCACCGCTCACGGCGACGATCTCGTCGGCTTTGTTGACCGGAGGCGGCACGAGCACCTTTTTCATCTTCGCCTGATGGTCACGATCGAGGAGGTGATCCGGGATGATGATGGTCAGGTCTTCGTTCATGCAAAGGTCGAAGAAGCCGACCTTGTCGGCGATCAATGGCAGCAAACTATAGAGCTCAGTCCCGAGCTGGAAGCCGAGATGCGCTTCGCGCACCTGTTGCCACCGCTTGGCGTCGAAGCCCGTTGCGGGCTTCTTGGCCTTGAGAAGCTCGTCGACCTCGGGCCAAGACAGGTCGCCCACACGCTCCTGCACCGCGGCGTAGAACGCTGCGCCATCTCGGAGAACGGCCTGGTCCTGCTCCCAAATCCGATGCGCGGCTGGCAAGTTCACTCCGGCGTCCATGTGGAGAAGGTGATACGTATCCGCAAGCACCAACAGCGGGTTACGCAGCCAGGTGACGCGGCGCTTCTTGACCTCGAAGTTGTTCTTGTTCGAGCTCAGCCATGCCGAAAGGAGGTGCGGCTGCCTCAGTACGCGGCCAAGCGGCCGACCGAGCAGGGTCCTCTTCAACACCGAAATATCGTTGGTAGCACGCGCAGCAGCGGCATCACCCGATGCGGCCTGCAAGTACTGACCACAGAGACGGTCGTACGCGTAGTCTGCATCGATCTCGTTCGCCTCCTGGAGGAGCTCTCCGACGAGCGTCAGGTAGGGAACCACGAATCGCGTCGTTGGCTTGGCGTCAACGCCATTCGCCAGGAACCAATGCACGAGCCCGTAGTGGAACTGGAGGTTCGTCTGAAGGTCGGGGCCACGAAGGACCGTGCGCCTGAGCACCTCGCGCAAGTGCTCGTAGCTCTGGCGGCGATCATCGCCTGTGGTCACCAGAAGGGCGATATTGCTGTCGTACGCGCCGGCCAGCTTGTAGCGCATGAAGAGGTTGGTGTCGGGGTTCTTGAAACAGATGCCCTGATCGTCGCGAACCTCGCCTTCGATCGGATCCGACCACGACATGATTTCGCCGCCTGCGTGCGGAGAAAGCGACTGATCGGTGGCATTGAGGCGGGCCTCCACTGCGGCTGCCTTGCGCTGAACGCGCTCGGGGCGTGGGAGCCTGGCCCTGTGTTTGGCGAGCAGCGCCATCGCTTCGACGAGCGAGTGCACGTCGAAGAAGTCTTGCGGATCGTCGGGATTGCGGAAGCGTAGCGCGTAGCAAAGCTCGGAGACGCGATGCTCGACCTGAATGCGTGTGTTGACTTCCATGAAGTAGTGGCGTGGCCCGTCGACGATGCATTCAAAGGTCGAGGCAGAGTCGAGCTTGACCGTTTCGCCAAAGCGCTCGGCTTCTTCTTCCATCCGGCGGAGGATCTGGAGGTCTTGCTCGATTGCAGCGGCGCGGGTTTCATTGCCTGCGGATCGTTCGCGCTCGACCGCAGCAGCCAGCGTTTCTTGTGTGATCGAGACTTCGAGAAGCTTCTGCTCGTGCATCTGCAGTGAGCAATCGCGGCCGCCGAGGGAAACCGCCCACTCGCCGTTGCCGATGAGCTGGATCTCGTTGTGACGCGTCGTCTCGATGTTGAGCTCGACGAGGATGTTTTTGTTGTCGCCGACTCCGAGCGCCTTCACCTCACTTAGGATCTCGCGCACCATTGGTGGCGCCTCGCCGGCGGCTTTGATGATGCGCTGCCCTTTGCCGCCACCACCTCCGATCGCCTTGAGACGAATCCGGCTCCCCTCGTACTTCTCGAGAATGGAGGCGACTTCGATCTGAATCTGCTCTGCAAGCTCGTCGACGGTGTAGAGGTCGACGCCAGCGTCGTAGGAAGCGCCCAGCACCGCGAGCGCCACCGTTTCGAGCTCGAGGGCGTCGTCGCCCAGCTCGGCTACGTCGAGGCCGTGCTCCTTGGCGAGCTTTCTCAACGCCTTGCGGTTCGAGTGCTTGCGAAGAAGAAGCCGGGTCGTCGCATCGTTGATGCCGGGCGTAACGCTGACGCCCACCTGCTCTGCCGTGCGCTTCGCCTCATCCTTGAAGCCAGCCGCTTGAACCGTGTGGGAGCAGGGGCCGATGAAGCGAAGCCCGGCCTCTTCGATCGAACGGACGAACTCTTCGTCCTCCGCCATAAAACCGTAGCCCGCAAAGATGTAGTCGTACCCGTTGTCCGTCGCGATCCGGATGATCTGTGCAATGCGCTCGATTCGCTCCTCTTTACTTGCTCCGCTGTAGTCGGAGACCGCGTGAACGCGCGAAGGATCCAATCGTCTGAGCTCGGGGGCCAGCGCGCGTGGGTAAACGATTGAGTCCTTCTCGGAGAGGAGGATTCCGACCTTCGTCATCCCCATCTCGGCAAAGATGTCGAGCGCCTCCCGCCGGATGGGCCCACGGCACACGATGAGAACCGTCATGTCGTCGGAAGCGAATGAGCGCACCCAGCCGGACTCGGACTGTCCGAGCCGGCGATCCCGGTGAATGAGCGGGTTGTGCATGTAGCTATCGGAAGCCATCAGTGGAACTCGCGCTGAACCGCTTGCAGCGGCTTCGGTGTGTAGTGGGACAAGTAGAAGTTGAGGCTCTTTGCAAGCGCGGCCCTCACGTCGGTAGGCATGACGATTTCGGAGATGGATCCGAGGCTCAGCGCTTCCTTCGGATTCATGAGCTCTTTCTCATAGCGCGCATTGAACGCCGCCTCTTGCTCCTTGACCCAGCGGGCCGCGTCGGCCTTTGCGTCGCCTTTGGATGCGCCGGCGTCGAGCGCTTCTTGTACGCGCGACTTCGCTTGTTTGCGCATGGCGCGCATCTCCTGCTTGTACACGAACTCCTTGCCGGCGGGACCCATGACGGCGACGCGTGTCGTCGGAAGGGCCATGACGTGATCGGCGCCGACCGCGTAGCAGTTGAACGCTGCATACGCCCCGCCGAAGGCGTTGCGGATGATGAGCAGAAGGCGGGGCGTACGCAGGTCGATGATCGAGTCGAGCATCGCACGACCGGCCTGCACGATGCCGCGGCTCTCTTGGTCGCGTCCCGGCAGAAACCCTGTCGTGTCCTCCATGAAGATCACCGGGATGTTGTAGATATTGCAGAACCGGATGAATCGCGAGTTCTTGAAGGCCGCGTCGA